>JAFGOZ010000575.1 GCA_016926235.1 Bacteroidales bacterium
GTGCCAGTGGCATTCAAAGCGCCCTCGACTACGATTTTAAAACCTTCGGCAAAAGTAATGTTCGCTCCAGCAGGAAGGGATAAGGTTTCACCAGAAGGAACCGTGAGTGTATAATTTGTAATATTATTCACTACTGTATATACTGGTTTTACTATTGCATTGACTTCAGTGAACCTTACCCCACACCCCTCAGAATTGTAGATATTATTCGGATCAAAAACAGCCTTTGAGTTCGGCGAAGACCAGTGATCAAAGGCATAAATAGCATTCTGTGTTGCATAACACCTCTGAGCCCGAACAGAATAATAGGGATAATCAAGATTTGATAGATTACTACCACCTTCGTTTAAAAACACAGGGATATTTGTGCCTGAACTTATTTCTCTGAAAGTCTGGGGTTGAGTGAGGGTTTGCTGATTTGAAACATACCAAGGATCTTTTAAATACACTTTCACCGGCTCAGTCCAATTAAAAGACATTTGATTCTCACCATAATATTTGGCGACTATTTCATTATCCGTCCCGATTTCATGGTTTTTGGATTCAGCTAAAAATATTTGTCGATTATCATCCCACTTATGGTGCTTTTTTGATTCAACTTTTTCCTGCAGTGCTCTGACATCTACTTCATTTTCATTATTAAAAACTCTGACCTTGCCTCTAGAAGGAATATTGTCGTACCAATAATTAAAGTTCTTTCTACGTAATGCAAAATATCCCTGATCGAAAATTCCACCGGTGGCTTCGTTAACATTATTCAACGTAACATATCTATAATATTCAGGATTGTAATTACTGGCCTTCATCCTATTATATGCAAACTGGTTAGCCTTTAGATCAGTTCTGGCGGTATAGGAAAAGTCTCCGGTTTGGGGCCAAATATTAGATGGGCCAGTTCGGTAATATGAAAAGGCAATGTCGTTATCTGAGCCCTGATTAGGATACCAGGTATCCTTATCGGTAACTCTAATCCATTCCCAATCGTAAAATCCCAAATACCAAACTTCTCCATTATCATAATTATGATACTGATATATATATTCGCTTTCAACTCTATAGCCTTGCGGATATCCTCCCAGTGCTAACCAATTTGCACTATAAACAAAATAATTACCAATTACATTTTGATATGGATTGTCCGCCTGAATCCAAATTCCATAACTTTCATCACTCTTAATAGTTGCATTTTTAAAAATCATATTATACGGTCCATTATTTCCCCACCAATGATCAAAATGGATATAATGCCCAACATTTCCTTCGACTAAATTAGCAAAGGGATAATGACCATGAAAAAAATAATCCGAACAGGGTATATCGGTGCTAGGCAGAATTTCCCGATCATCATCTTGAAAAACATGAACATTAGAAGAATTATACCCGGCGACATTCCCATTTGCACCTCCGGCAAAACAGATTGCATGACGCAACCAATAAAATATATTATCCTCGACTAAACAACTTGTAGTTGTTGCAGTTAAAAAAACTCCATATGCATGCCCACCGCTGTAGTCATTATCACTATTCCCATGGTGAAAATACGAACCTTCAACTTTCACGTTAATACTATTACCAAGTGAAACATGATAAAAAGTCGGCGAATAACTTTCAACATTGCTTACCCTGCAGTTTGATGCATAAGTAAAAACTATATTACTGCCATTTCTTGACGATGAATTAACTGTTCCGATATATAGGTTTTCGATACCGACATGATGGGCTGGTTTGATTTTCCTGATCCTCGGATTTAAACTTTCCCAATTAGCATTTGGAGTTGGCTTATTGCGAAAATCAAGATGAAGTCTATCATCTAAATAAATTCTATTTCCGTTTTTTGCAGTCACTTTCAGAACTTGGCCAATATCGGAATAGGTTTGAGGTTCACTTGTTCCACGTCGCCAAACATTATCATGGTCAACATAGAATTTGATATAGTCACCGGGTAAAATGCTTGAGGCATTTACTAATACTAAATAATCTGAATCAAAATTAATACACTCGGGGTAATTACTATCAATCATTATCTCGGGTACAGTCATTTCCCCTGTTACTCGGATGCAACCATAACCGGATTCGCCATCTCCAACATTAAAAAACAATCTCGTTTCCGAAGGTCCTTCACCCGAGATGATTACATTGCTATCCAAGTCAAGAAAATCACCATCGCTGAAAATAAAATCTCTGGCTTCCAATTTAAGCATTGTCCGTTTAGTACGATCTATGGTTGATAATGCACTCTTAAGCTCATTTACGTCTGAAATATCGTAAATTGTAGCTTCTATTGAACTAATATCAGTGTTTGCCTCTGTCCAATCTACGGTCGAATACGGAGTGATTGAATATCCAATAGTAATAAAAATAAATGTTAAAAAGCAGCTGTAAATAAATATCTTTTTCATTTTTAATTCTCCTTAATTTCTTCTGCCAATAATGACCAGCGCCTGACCAAGAACCTCACCCACCGCACAAACGACATCCCCCTTGAAATCACCTCCCCAAATATGGGGATCACCCGGATTACCCGATATGTCATAATCGAATGCCGTCAGGTAATCTCGACCGTTATAATGCACAACCTGCCCGCCATTCGTTATCAACGCCAGATCGTTAATGGCATTTCCATCAATTCTTTCTACCGCAATATAATTTCTTAATGGTGTGACTTTTTCCGGCATAACATCCATTATCCCGTCATGATAGTAGTATTTAACAGTTGCTGCTGCGGCTGTCGAAAATACGGCAACGTCATCCAGTACCTTTACCGAATAAGGACGTCCCAGATCGCCTTTTGATAAATCTCCATCAACTGTTGGTGATGAAAACACCTTACTCCATACGCCATCCTTGTATTCCAACACTAATCGCTCGTAACCTGCGGTAGTACTAAATCCAGCAATAAAAACTCTCTCATTGTTACCATCAATATCCTGGAGATCGGTAGTAGTCCCACTGGACATGATTTCAAAATTAGTTCCATTATAGTGAACGAGTCCGCCATCATAATAGGTGAAAAAGGTATTTGATAGTGAATTGCCCCAGATATCCAGCATCCAACTCAGGTCCGGAGAATCGGTTCGTGCCATCCATTCACCATTTCGGTATAATTCAATTGCTGTGACTCCTACCCAAACTGTTGAATCGTCTATTGCACATACAGCATCAAGAGAGCTAAAAGTAAATGGTGGCGATGCAACTTTCATTGTATCCCAATTCGAGCCATTCCAATGAAGAACGTTGTTCGGCAGATATGTATATTCATTAAATGTCGTATTCCAGCCCCAGTATTGGAATATCCCGACGATCCAGATGTCATTTTCGTTATTGATCGAGACACTTCGAAACCAATTTTCTTGTCCCGGTTCTCCAAAACGATACACTTCCCAGGTGAAATCACTGCCTGAAATATCCAGTGTGGTTACTGTAATAGAATCTGTTTCTCCTTTAATTCTCCCATGATCCACGTAGTTCAGCATATAAGTATAGGAAGTATTCGACTGAACAGTCCGATCAGCGATGATGGTGTCATTTCCGGTAAAAGAAGATTCAGACACCACGACAGTATCACGTTGGACCACAAACGATTTCTGTGAGGTTGAATCCATTGATGAGATTTTCAGCCAGACAATTGAAGTCTCCACGTACAGGGCGGAAATAGACAAATCCGGATTTTCCGGCTCTGGCTCAGTTGGGCACTCCTTACAGGATATAGCGAGAAACAGGATCGTTAAAAGTATTGCGATCGTTAAGGCGATTTTAGCGTAGGGCTTGTTGTTA
>JAFGOZ010000576.1 GCA_016926235.1 Bacteroidales bacterium
ATGAGATAATCCAAAAGTATATCGAAGAGCAGGAAGGCGAACCTGTTATCGATAACAGTCGTTTTCAAATCGACCCTTCATAAAACCCCTCGAGTTATAGTCGAGGGTTGTTTAGTTATCAATATGTTACACTTTAACCATAGCAGATATTACCGCAATCCCCAACTGTATATTGCTGTTTATCTGTATTATTTCAAAAGGTTATACTTTCCGGATGGACACTAAGTAATTATTGGGGAGGTTTTTAATATATACTTATTAGGAGGTTGCTATACAAGAAAATGAATAGTATCATATACTATGTAACAAAAACGATTCCATTACTAATTATATTATTTTGTTTCTTAACATCATGTAAGGAAAATAAGGAGATGAGATCTCAATGTCAATTTAGTTCATTAAATGAAGTTTCAAGTGAGAAATGGGCTGAGCTTTCAGGTGCAAGTATATATTTCGGTCATCAATCAGTGGGCAATAATATCATTGAAGGATTGAACGAGATTCTTTCAGCCAATAGTACGATAGGCTTAAGAATAAAAGAAACAAAGGAATATAAGGATATTCAAAAAGGTGTATTTGCTCATTCACGTGTTGGAAAGAATACTGATCCAATATCTAAAATTCATGACTTTTCATCAACTATCACATCAGGTATAGGTGACACAGTTAATATTGCGTTCTTTAAATTTTGTTATGTTGATATACATGCAGGCTCCAAGCTAGATACAATTTTCAAAGAATATTACACCACGATGACTAACCTAAAGAGGGCTTTCCCCAATACGATTTTTATTCATTTTACGGTCCCATTAAGGGCGGAGGATTATTCTCCGATCAACTATGTTACATCGACTCTAAAGAGTTTTATTGGAAAGAATACGGCAATCACGCATAATATTGCGAGAAACAAGTTCAATGAAATGTTACTTCATAAGTATAAGGGAAAAGAGCCGGTTTTTGATCTTGCCCTCATTGAGTCCACACATATGAATGGCACTAAAGAGTATTTCAAGTATAAAGGTGCATATTATGAGTCACTTGCTCCTGAATATTCAGATGATGGTGGTCATCTAAATGAAGTTGGAAGAAAGATTATTGCAGAACAGTTGTTAATTTTTATAGCAAACATACAATAATGATATTAATAAGATGGCCGGTCGATATATAATGATAAATATTCAGTCTAATCTGGGTTATTAACTGTTATCAAGAGACAGAATAATGTACACTGCTTATAAGTTTCTACAAGATCTCAAAGATGATCTTCAACAGTATGAAGAAAAAGAAAATAGCTCTTGCAAGAGTAGTTTCTTACATAGAGTTGCTGTGATGCTTAAATCACCTGCTTTTTTTGCTACATTCATTTTTCGATTCGGTTGCTGCATAGATGAAACATTTAAAGATAAGAATTCTCGTTTTCCTAAAATCCTCCTTAAGTGTATTTATCATTTATTCAAATATCTAATTACTATCTCAACAAAGATTAGTATCAGTAGCACTTCAATTATCGATGGGGGTATTTATATTTCTAATGAGGGAAACTGTATAATAGGTGTAGGCAGAATTGGTAAAAACTGTATTATCGGACACTCAACGACTATTGGGGTTGATAAAAAGAATATTCCTCCCATTATTGGAAACAATGTTGTGATCGGCTCAAGATGCCTTGTGTATGGGAGCATAATCATTGGAGATAATGTGGTTATTGAGGATGATACAGTTTTATCTAAAAGTGTCTCTGCCGGAGCTAGGGTAAAAGGTAATCCTGCAAAAGTGATATTGTAACAATAGGTTAAGATGAATTTGTATCAAACGATTCAATATATAAAAGCAGATTTGGCAAGACATTATCTTATTGAGAGCGGAACTTTAAGACCGACTTTCAAACATAAGATCAACATAATACTTTACGGTTTTGGCCTGCATGCAATCATTGTATACCGGATAGGATGTTACCTACATGGGGTCCATATCCATAAATATTTTAAAAGGTTCTTGTTAGAAATACAGGGGTGTATGAGTACATTTGTAAAAAGGTACTACGGTATTAATATTGATAAAGAAGCTTCTATTGGAGAAGGGCTATATATTGGTCATTTTGGTGGTATTTATGTAGGTAGATGCAGTATAGGTAAAACATGCTCGATCCATCAACAAACTAGAATTGAGGATGAAGTTCAGATAGGCAATAATGTTTGGATTGGTGGACATTCTTGCATAAAAAAGAACATCATTATTGATGACGATGCAACAATATCATCAGGATCGGTTGTAATCAGAAATATCAATAGATGTTCACTTGTGAAAGGAAATCCTGCAAGAGTAGTTATGGCACGCTTTGATAACACATCATTACTTGTGAAAAGTGACAATAATATATCATGATTTGTATTAGCTGGTTGGTAATTTTTGAAATCGATATGGTTTGCAAACATATAATTTTGCATATGGATACAGGTCGTTATCGAAAGATAAAGCAATAATAAATGGGAGACTGAGCTAAGTCTCAATAATACAAACATGTGCTGGTTTTTCAAGTAAGTTACGAAGGTATAATGTCTATACAGAAAATGCTACAATTTTTCGCAGATAATGACAAATCTTGCACAAAAAAGGGTATAATGGAATATGCAGATAAAACAAGTCCATTCATATCCTTTTCATGTACAGAAGTCAAGTATGGAGCTTGGAAATATTTCTTACCTTTAGATAAAAGCCAAAATATTATGGTTATTGAATCAAGCCTGGGGCTGGATACTATATCAGTAGTACCTGATTTTGAGCATATAACTACTGTCTCATTCAATAAAGCATCGACTTTGGTATTCAAGTCCAGATTCAATGATGAGCAATTAAGAAATATTACAATTATCGAAACCTCCCCTGATTGTCTGCCGTTTAAAGAAATATCTTTTGATCTGATAATATTGCGTGATTCTGATTCGTTTTTCACCAGTACGCATAAACCGTCCAATGTGAAACTTTTTGAGGAAATAGTTCGGGTATTAAAACCGTCTGGGATTGCACTTATTGGATTTTCAAATAAGAAAGCTATTCAGCTTTATAAAACCATTACCTTATACAAACAGAAACATGAAATAGGGCTGTTGTTGTCTTATTTGAAAATGAATGGGTTTAGTATTAATGATGTTATTTATACGTTACCAGGCAGGTTTTCTATTTATGAAATCACATCCCGGCGATTTGTGCCCTTTCGGACTGATAGCTGGTGGACAATTAAAAGGTACATTAAGAATTATCTTCTACATAATTGGATTCATTATCTTACTTCAAGTAACATGTACGTGATGAGTAGGAATAGGAACCAAAGCAATCACATTTTTATCGATCAACTTCTTAACAAGATTATTCAGAGATACGGAGATATCTCTGATAATTTTATAATTAAGAAAGTCATAGTTGGAAATCCTAATGTCCTTATATGCCTTATCGCGAGTGAAAAATGTAAATTGGTTGCCCGTATTCCCATTGATGAAGTATCTTTAAAGCGATTAAAAAATCAGGTAGATATTCTTTCTCATCTGAACAGAAATTTGCCAGAAGGAAAAGAATATTTACCGCGGCAATATGAATCGATACATATTTCAGGTCATAAAGTCTTCCTTGAAGAAATGATAGAGGGTATAGTTGTCGGTAATCTTAACAAAGTATACACAGAAGAAGAAAAGGTTGCTGTTGAATGGCTTAAAGCATTTCATAAATCGACCTGTGAGAAAACCTTTATTACAGAAAGCATTTTCGATGAGCTAATAAACACTCCTCTTCATAATTTACTCAATTTTATTAAATCTGCAGATGAGAGACAGGTGCTCTTATCATTGAGAGATCTACTTAGAAAAAGATTTATCGGGGCACTATTTCCATTGGTATGCATGCATGGAGATTTTAAAATAGAAAACATCATTTTTGGAAAAAGAAGTAGATCAATTAAATCTGTTATTGACTGGGATTTAGCAAAGCTCTCTGGATTGTCTGGTGTTGATCTTATTTATTTTCTTGCATATAGTTTCACGTTGCGGAATCCTTCTGCGACAGTCTCACACGTGATAATAGAAAAGATTTGCAAGAATAAGATCACAGAATTTGAGCGAAAAATTATCTACACTTATCTGGATCAGTTGGGCATAGATCATGAGTTGCTACCATTCCTTGGGGTTTTATCTTGGTTGCATCATGTTGTTTATCGGTCCAAAGATTTGGCCTTGTATTGGGATACATGGTACAGAACTAATGTCTCGAATATCTTAAATGAACTCAATGCGGTTTTTTTGCAATAGGTCTAACCGATATGTTGAGATATTACCAAGAGTATAAAATTGTGTATCCAACTGCGGACCGATAAATATATCAGGACTACAATGATTAGCGAATTGAAAAAATTAGGCAAGCATACAGTTATTTATGGTGTTGGCGATGTTTTGGGGCGAATCAGTGCATTCATTCTTTTGCCCGTATATACCACATACCTTACCCCGGAAGAATTCGGGACATTGGAAATACTGTATATGACGTCTGCTATTGCTTCAATCTTTCTGGGAAGGCAAATATCACATGCAACAATAAGATTTTATTTTGAATATGATGCGCAAAGCACAAGAAACAGAGTAGTAAGTAGTTCATTAATCCTGTTTATATTATTTAGTGGGATAATTCTAACTGTATGTGCAACTTCCTCAAAGCAATTCTCAAATGCAATATTTTCAAGTCCGATATATGCAAAACATTTTACCGTACTTTTTTATTGGTTACTCATAAGTCTTTCTAACGAGATATTGTACTCATTCATTCGGGTACTGGAACGCCCGTATTTTTTTGTTACTGTATCATTATGTGAACTTCTGACGAAGCTAATCTGTTGTACTCTATTTGTGGTTGGGTATTTGTGGGCTGAGTTTGGTGTGCTTTTGGGTAATCTTCTGGGAACTCTTGTTACGTTTTTCATCCTTGGAACATATACTTTTGCTAAGTGTGGCTTTGGGGTAGATTTTTCTATATTTCGACATATTGTCAAATACACACTTCCCCTGATATTTGTGGGCTTTTGCGCAACAATAATTGCACAGGCAGATCGGTTCTTCCTGAAAACTTATGCCTCTTTGTCTGTTGTGGGATTATATGCTCTGGGTATACGATTTTCCAGTCTGGTTAATTTTCTCGTATTTCAACCTTTTACCAAGGGATATGGTCCTTTCAGGTTTTCCATTATGCAAAGGGAAGATGCCAAGGAAATATATGCTAAAGTCACAACGTATTTCTTATTTATTATTTTATGGGCATGTCTCGGGGTAACAGCTTTTGCCCGAGAAATTATTCAGATTATGGCTGATAGTGCTTATTGGCCTGCTTACCAGGTAATTCCTATACTCCTTATCTCTGTTATAGGGCAGGGTTTGTATTATATGTTTCAGATCGGTGTATATATCAATAAAAACACCCGAATCTTATCTTACGTATTTGCCGTATCTACCCTTGTTAATCTTATTTGTTTGTGGGTTTTCGTACCTAGATATGGGATTTTTGGCGCTGCACTTTCTCTTTCATTTACTCATATACTTATCTCTGTTCTTGGATATTATTGTTCAAATCAGGTATATCCCATCTTATATGAGTGGAGTCGATTAATAAAGAACACTGTGGTTTTTGTAATTCTTGCTATTATTACATATCTTTTTTATAACACTAATCCTTATTGGTCTGTTTTAATGAAGCTGCCAATTCTTTTGAGCTATCCACTTATTCTATGGGTAATTGGTTTCTTTAGCCGACAGGAGCTTGATTTGGCTGGAAATCTATATCTTAGATTGATAAAAAATAATGGGATTAAGGGAAGAGCAGGGTAGTATTTCTATGTTCGAAAACAATGTGTTCAAGAATCATCATATGATGGAAAGAAATTGATATTATAATGAAAAGTATGATCATCAATCATCGAACTCAAGGCAAGGGAGTTGAATCTGTTCATTTGAATGGGATTGCTGGTGGAATGACTGAATGTGGTATTAGAACCCATATAGTTTCACCCCCAGGCGTTGACGTTTCGCCGAATGAGAGCAAAAAAGGAGTTGTTAAAAATATTGCCCGGATAGCTCCTCAACTGTTTTTTGAGTGCCTTGAATTATTGCATAACCTGGTTGCTTTTTCCCAATTAAGAAAGGCAAGGAAATATCTTGGTTGTGATATGCTTTACGATAGATATGCTTATTTAGGAATAGCCAGTGCTATTGCTGCTAAAATCTGGAATGTTCCATTAATCGTGGAAGTTAATTACACAAGCAACAGTGACCTTGGTGTGCGTTCAAGATCAAAATTAATGTTTCCTCTAACTAGGCTGTTTGAATACATTACATTCAACAGTGCATCATTGCTTTTGCCGGTATCAACAAAACTTCATGATGAACTGATTGAACATGGATATCCAGTGAATAAAATATTGGTTTCTCCAAATGCTGTTGATCTGTCGCAATTTGATGTGCATAGGTCCCAGCATGAGACAATAAGGGATGATTTATTTCAAGGGCATAGAGAGGTAGTCATTGGCTTTGTTGGAAGCTTTGCACCCTGGCACCGTGTAGATTTATTGATTGAAGCCTGTATTGCTGTTGCAGGCTCTACGAACATGAAGCTTGCACTAATGCTTGTGGGGGAGGGAAAGAATCAGGATAAATTGGAAAAAATGGTTGTTAATCTGCCTGCAAACCTGGATGTTGTATTTACCGGGTTTGTCCCACATGTTAAACTTTCAGAATATATTTCGGCCATGGATATCGCTGTTATGCCACATTCAAATGACTATGGTTCGCCGATGAAGGTTTTTGAGTATATGGCTATGGAGAAAGCGGTAGTTGCACCGGACCTCGGTCCGTTAAGAGACGCAATTGATGATGGATACGATGGTATTTTATTTTCTCCTGGGAATGTTGATAAAATGAAAAAAGCACTTATGAAATTAATTAATAATCCAGGTGAGAGACAGAAAATCGGACTAAGAGCACGGAAAAGGGTAGAAGATGATCATAACTGGAAAAACCGTTGTCTTAGGATACTTAATAAATTAGGGATTCAGCAATAGGAGTATATATATGAATCTTTTAGTTCCATATTTAGTAAGATGGAATTCTTTAAACAGGTCTAGATACTATCAGATATTTAACCATTTGGCTCGAAGAGGGCATAGTATATATATTGTTCAACCGCCACTAATGAATTCAATGGATTCTGGTTTTATTGAAACTGCAGACTCAGTAGAAGCCAATATCCATCTTCTTGAATTAGACATAAATCACCTATTCTGGAATATTAATCTTCCGTTTAATAAAATTATTAAAAAAGGTTTTTATTGTATGAGAATAAATACTGTAGCTCAGGATTTTATTGAAAAGTACAATATAGACGCTGTTCTTTTTTACAATATGGTTCTGTATCCGTTGAGTAAACAAAAAAATATTGTGACAATTTATGATCTGGGGGATGACCATATTGACCTCTTAAGCCATGAACTTGGAAAATTTTCAAACAGGCTTATGTTGGGTTTTGCTGAAAAACTTTTAAAGAGAACTTTGCAGAATTGTGATCATGTACTTTCCGTATCCAATTATCTGGCAAAAAAATATTTTAACAAGAGTTATTATCTGCCAAATGGGGTTAATCTTGAGGATATTCATCCTGGTTGTGGAGAGTCGTTGAAAACAAAATATAAAAGACCGGTGATAGGATTTGTTGGGTCCTTGGAATACTTTATCAATTTTGAACAGATCACCTCTGCTGCAGCAATTCTAAGAGATTACACCTTTGTTATTGCAGGTGGGGGTAGAGAGTATGATCGAATTAAAAATGAGAAAAAACGGTTGGGGCTTGAAAATTTAATTCTTACAGGGGGGCTGCCTCATTCGGAAATATTGAGACATATTGATTCATTTGATATTTGCTTAAATCTATTTAAGCCAAGCCCTTTGACAGATGGCGCTTGTCCAATTAAGCTATTCGAGTATATGGCCTTTAGAAAACCAATAATTTCTTCAAGAATTCAAGAAGTACAAAGTATTGGTGACAAATTTATTTATTGGGCCGATAATACAAATGAAATTGTTGCTCGAATAAAAGAAATATTTTGTAATCCTAGCGATGCTTCTCGTCGAACAGATGCTGGATTTAATATCCTGCAGGAAATGTATACATGGCCACAGATTGCGACAAAGTTTGAAACTATTGTAGAAGAATCCATGGAAAAATGAATGCCATTAATTGCTGATCTGCATTGTCATACTGTTTGGTCACATGATTCTTGTAATCGGATCCAGTGGATTATAAATCGTTGCAATAAGGTTGGTATTAATTGTCTTGCGGTGACTGATCATGATTGTATAGATGGGGCATTTCAGCTAAAAGAGGCAGCACCTTTCCGAGTTATTGTTGGGGAAGAGATCAATACCGGTGAAGGTGAAATTATTGGCCTTTTTATTAATAGCTGGATTTCTCCCATGCAGGGCCTAGCAAAAACAATAGAGAATATCAAGATGCAAGATGCCCTCGTATATCTTCCTCATCCGTTGTCAATCAGCAGGAATACTTCGCTTAATCTTAATAAACTGAAAGAACTTCATGATGAAATTGATATTGTAGAAGTATTTAACTCCAGGACCAGGCATGAACACGATGACGACAAATGGTTTATCGAATGGATCAATACAGGAAAAGTTGTCAAGGCTGTCGGAAGCGATGCGCATGCACCTTATGAATTTGGAAATGTCATGATTAAGATGGAAAATTTTACATCAAAAGAAGAATTTTTACAATCTTTGGCTGGTGCCTATTGGGAAGTTAAAAAATCATCAATATTTTTTAGATATATATTTAACCATAAGATAAGAAAAATTATCAGGCACTTCTTATGATGAAAAAAGTTCTTATTACGGATGCATCTCAACGTAAAGCAGTCCCTATTATCAGATCATTGGGGAAGAAAGGCATACAGGTAGTTGCAGGGGAAGATACTTTTCTGTCAATGGGTTTTTATTCAAAATATACAAAAAAAAGAGTTGTTTACCCATCTCCTGAAAATGAAATACCTTTTATAAAATGGTTGATCAGTTCTGCAAAGGCTGGTGTATTTGATATTCTTTTCCCGATTGATGACCGTACAATGCTTCCGGTTACAAAGTATTTGAATGAATTAAACAAGCATATGAATATTCCAGTTGCAGATCACCATAAATACATGACTGCCCGTAATAAAGCTAGAACCATGGAGTTGGCTGAATCACTCGGTATCCCTGTACCATTAACAAAGAAAATTACACAGGAGGCGGATATACAAGAAACTCTCGATTCTATGCCGATCCCGGCAGTTATTAAGGCAACTGATAGTTCTGGTTCCCGTGGTTTGAGTTATGTGTTTGATCGCACTCGTTTTTATTACGAATATATGCAGATCCACAAAGAATATCATTTCCCATTAGTGCAGGAATATATCCCCGAGGGAGGGAATGCGTATGGCGTTGAGGTTCTATGTAACAATGGTAATGTTATTAATATATTTGTTCATCGGAGAATAAGAGAATTTCCCGTAAAAGGGGGGCCCAGTACTCTCAGAGAAAGTATTTATAAGACGGATATTGTAGATTATGCAGTTAAGTTAATGGAGTCTCTAGATTGGCACGGCGTTGCGATGGTGGAATTTAAGGAGAACCCGCAAACTGGTGAATGCCTTCTTATGGAGATTAATCCCAGGTTCTGGGGGTCGGTTGCTTTGCCTATAGTTGCCGGTGTTGATTTCCCTTACTTGTTATACCAGCTTGCGTGCAATAAACCGATTGCACAAGATAATGGATATCCAGAGCATGTTTTGTGTCGTTGGCTAGTACCAGGGGATATTCTTCATTTCTTCTTTAACCCAGATCGATTCAGGTTAAAGCCAAGTTTTTTCAAGTTCAGTGGCATGTTTTATGATCTTGTTGATATTAAAGATCCTCTCCCTGTTATTTCCTTGCTACTTTTCTCGATAAAAGATGTATTTGATCCAATTTTTTGGAGAAACAAGATTCTAAGATAATTAGAGTTATTAATGGCAATATTTTTTTTATACCTCCTTCAATTATTAATAAGACCTCAGGATTTTTCTCCTTCATTTCTGGGATGGCCTACCGCATGGTTAACCATTGTTCCTGGCATTTTTATCGGTCTTTTCAAATATTCGACTATTTTAAGACAGATCCGTATTCCCCAATACTATTTAATGATTGGATTTCTCATTGTGATTTATACTTCAACTATGATTAATGCAGGATTTGATGAGGCAGGATTACAATTTGATATTTTCTTGAAGCGGATAATGACTTTTTACATGGTGTTTTTGTTGTTAAGTGATGATATAAAACTCAGAAATGGTCTTTTTATATTCATGGTTTTGGCATCAGTATTAGGGATTCATAGCATATTGCAAGTGACAACGGGAATAGGATTTGCTGGATTAACGCCTTTGATTCAATACAATCCGCCAAGGGCAGTATGGTGTGGAGTATGGGATGGTTCTAATACCTTTGGCGTCCTTTTTGTTATAACCATACCAATTTGTTTGGAATTTTTATTAAGCAATTTACCATTAATCATCAGGCTAATAGCTGGTATATGCACACCATTTGTATTTCTTGGCCTATATTTTGTCGATTCTCGTGGGGACACTATTTCTGCTATGGTGATGTCAGCAGTGTACTGCTTGATGAAATTTTCAAAAAAAACAAATGTTGTAATTTTTATTGTTGCGTTTGTTTTTATAGGTACAATGTTGCCTTCGCGAATGGCTAATGTAAGTACAAGCGAATCATCCGCGCACGAGAGAACCTGGGTGTGGGAACAAGGAATCAGTTTATTAAAAGATAACCCGGTGCTTGGTATTGGTTCTGGTCAGTTTATTAAAAAAACAGAATCTGGATTAATCGCACATAGTAATCATGTTTCAGTTTTTACCGAATTAGGTCTTTTGGGATATTTTATTTTTATATCAATCAACTGGTTCACCTTTAAAGGCTTGATGGCAATAATAACAACAAGAATGAATTATAAATGGATTATAAGGTTGCAGCCTTCATTTTTTGAAGATTTCTCTTTGCACAATTCAATTTCAGATCTTCAAATGTCTTTGGCAAGGATTTTATTTTGCAGCATGATAGGTTTTATAATTTCAACTTTATTTATTGTTTTGCTGACTGATCTTCAGTTTCTTTTATTAGGATTCAGTGTGGCTTCATTTATTGTGGTTAAAAGAACCACAGGATATAATATCTTGAGATTTACCTGGCTCGATCTAGCTGGAATTATTGGATCTATTGTTATACTTATATCAGTATACCGTTTTATAGCTCTTTAACCTAATTTGAGGGGTAATACATGGCGTGGCATAAGAATCTTCACAAATGGCTTGGCTCATATATCATTGATGTTTTTAAGAGTGATAACACTGGATGTCTTGGAAAAGGTTCTCACGTAATATTTTCTGTTGTTGATCATTTTGAACCATTCAATGGTTGTGTTTCTGATGAGATTGCCGAAGAAAGAGTCAATAAATGGACGACTTGTTTGCCTCAGATGACCTGCGATATTAGGGATAGTGATGGAAAACCTTATATTCACACTTTCTTTTATCCTACAGAACAATACCGTTCCGACCTCCTTGATAATCTCGCTGGTTTATGTATGAAAGGATTTGGAGAGGTTGAGTTTCATATTCATCACGATCGTTCAGATTCCATTCGTTTCATGAATGAGATGGAGGAGTTTAAGAATATTTTCAGGGAAAAACATGGATTGTTGTCAAAATCAAAACTTACGAATGAAGTACAATACGGGTTCATTCATGGCAATTGGGCTCTGGATAATTCTAGGCCCGATGGAAGATATTGTGGGCTTAATAATGAAATCACCCTCTTAAAAGAGACAGGATGTTATGCTGATTTTACATTGCCATCTGCCCCGGATATAACACAAGTACCAAAAATTAACAGTATCTACTACGCACAGGATGATCCCGATAGACCCTGCTCGCATCGTACAGGGATAGATGTTTGTGTCGGTAAAAAGCCATCAGGAGACCTTCTTATCGTGCAAGGTCCGCTCACTCTTGACTGGTCGAGTCGAAAGAAAGGATTTTTACCCGGCATAGAAAATGGTGAAATTGGAGGCAATAGAGCTCCTACCTTGCACCGATTTATGATCTGGGCAGACCAACATATATCGGTTATAGGGCGGCCGGAATGGATATTTGTAAAAATCCATTGTCATGGTGCTTTGGAAAAAAATTCAGAAATGCTCTTGTTTGGTGAAATGGAAATGTTTCTTAAAGAAATAATCAAGCTGTCGAGAGATAATGATTTCAGCCTCCATTTTACATCAAGTCGAGAAATGTATAATATAATTAAAGCGGCAGAATCTGGTGAAACCGGTAATCCTAATGAGTACAGAAATTATTTGCTTGAGAGATAGCCGTAATAAATTCGATGAGATTATCTACCAACCTTTTATATAAGAATAATCGATAGTATCATGGGGGCATTGTGAAAAAGATTAAAGTTATGCAAGTTATCAATTCTTTTGATATTGGAGGTGCTGAGAGGGTTGCAATCAATATTGCAGCCAACCTGGATCCCCTGATGTTTAATTCCTTTATTCTCACTATCGATGGTCTTGGCCCTTTCAAATCCATACTTGATAATTTGGGCATTGAATACAAATCACTCAACAAAGGACCGGGAACTAAACCTGAAATATTTTTTAAGATTGCTAAAGAATCAAGGATGAGAGGTGTAGATGTCATTACAACTCATAATTATGGAGCGCTTTTCTATGGAGCCATCGGTGGAAGGCTTGCCGGCATCAAAAGGATTCTTCATGTGGATCATGCAAGGGAATTTCCGGGAAATAAAAGAATTATTTCAGAGAAGCTGCTATCAAAAATAACGTATAAGGTTATTGCTGTAAGTGCGGAATTAAAAAATAACCTAATTCAATATGAAAGAATACGATCTGATAAAATTGATATTATTTTAAACGGTATAGACGAAACCCAGTTCAATAGGGATTTTGATAAGGATATAAAGAAAGCAGAACTCGGGTTCAAGGACAATAAAATAATAATTGGCACATGTGTAAGGTTGGCAGAGGAGAAAGGTTTAATCTATTTGTTGGATGCAGTAAAGCTAATAAGCCAGAAAAGACAAGATTTCAGGGTATTAATTGCTGGTGATGGTCCTTTGAGACGAGATCTGGAGGAAAGGGCTGCTTCTCTGCAACTAAATAATCATGTAGTGTTTCTCGGCGCTAGAATGGACATAAATGAAATCATTCATCTAATTGATATATATACCCTAACATCAGTTAGGGAAGGATTGCCTCTTAGCATCCTAGAGGCTATGGCGGCAAGACGTGCAATTGTAGCAACTACTGTCGGAGGTGTGCCTGACGTTATATCTAATAATAAAAATGGTATTCTTGTACCTCCAAGGCAGCCTATCGCTTTTGCTGATGCTATAGAATTTTTTATGGACAATCCCTCGAAAAGGGCTGAATTTGGTAATAGGTCATATGTAAAGTTCATGGAAAAGTATTCAGCAAAAATGATGGCTCATAGCTATGGTATATACTATGAGCAGATGATGAGAAATATGTAAACAGACTCTTAATCGGGGATGGTTGAAATCCCTCGCCTTTAGGCGAAGAAAAGATTAAAATGTGTCGCTATGCGACGTTATCGGTTAGGAGCCCATACG
>JAFGOZ010000577.1 GCA_016926235.1 Bacteroidales bacterium
ATATGCCGTCCCTACGGGACTTTAATGACCCCAGGTCATTTTTGTGCTACCAATATTTTGTCCCTAACGGGACAGTCCCGTAGGGACAACATATTGGTAAACATTGTGTTAGAAAATGTTTCTAAGTCCCGTTAGGGACGAAATATAATTTACTCGTTTAGTAATGATAAATTAAATAAACAAAACAGAAAAATAATGAAAGGGACTAAAATATATCTTGTATTGACTCTTATGATAGCAAGGAGTTTTGTGTATTCACAGGACAAAGCCTATATGCTTACATTGGAGGAGGCATGTGAGTACGCACTTCAGTACAACAAGACATTGCTAAATGCCAGGGATCAGGTTACTGTTTCGGATAAGAAGATTTTTGAAACAATAGCAAATGGATTACCTCAGGTAGAGGGGAGTCTCGATTATATGACCTATTTTAACTATGAGTTGGCTTTAGATTTTGGAAGCAGCTCTGGCGCCGATTTGCCTGATTTCACTCAGCCACCATATGACATGGGTGATGCAGCATTATTCGGGGATATAATGGGATTGATGGGCTCTTCGGAACCAATTATCCTGAATGATCAATTCAGTGGAAAGATCCAGGTATCACAGCTGATTTTCAGCGGTCAATACATTGCCGGTATACAAACAGCCAAAATTGCCCGCAAAATGGCCGATCAAAGTATAACAAAAAGTGAACTTGATATAAAAGAAGGTGTTTCGAATACATATTATACCATTTTAATAACTGAAAAAACACTTACTATTCTTGGTGAAAACCTGGATAATTTGGAATTAATTATGCAGAACACCAGCAATTTATACAATGTTGGGGTTGCTGAAGAAACGGATGTTGACAGGCTAAAAATGACAGTAAACGAGTTAAAAAACACAGAAAAATCGCTTGAAAGGATGAATCAACTGAACTATAATATGCTGAAGTTTCAACTTGGAGTAGCCCCTGAAACTGAAATTGTACTTGCAGACAGTCTTTCACAAATAATCGAGAAAATTAACCTTGAGCATGCATTAGCAGATAGTTTCGATGTAAGCAACAATATTAATTATCAACTCATGGAATCACAAGTGAAATTAACCAGCAAACAAGTGGACATGCAGAAATGGGCTTACACACCAACAATTGCCGGTTTTTATAATTACACTGAAAAATTCATCACCACCTCCTTTGATATGAACCCAAACCATCTGGCAGGATTTACAGTTTCCGTTCCCATATTTTCAAGTGGTATTAGAAATTCAAGGGTTGCACAGGCAAAAATCAACCTTGATATTGCCCGACGTAACCAGGAGATGCTTAAGGACCAACTGGAAACACAAAACAAACAATTATTATTTAATTACCAGAGCGCATTGGAAAACTACAGAACGCAAAAAGAGAATGTAGCTATTGCCGAGCGGGTTTATTTACGGGTAAAAAACAAATACCAGCAAGGACTTGTTTCCAGCTTTGAGCTCACACAGGAAAACAGCAATTATTTAAGTGCAGAAAGCAATTACCTGTCTGCAGTGCTTACATTGCTTCAAGCTCAAATTTCCCTGGATAAGCTTTACAACAAATAACTAAATAGTAAAAACAATTAAACTTAAATATAAATGAAAAGACATTTTTTAATTTTAATAGGGGTATCTGTATTATTCGCATCATGCGGACCTAAAACAACAAACGAAGTTACTGTTTCTGAAGTTGATACAACAGTTTATCCTGTAAAAACGACTATTCTTGAGAAACAAAAGGTTGCACAGAATATAGAATATACAGCCAACCTGATAGCCTACGAGGAGATAAATTATGCTCCGGCTTCTCCCGGCCGGATTGAAGCTATTAATGTCGAAGTAGGTAGTCGCGTAACAAAAGGCCAGCTTATCGTGCAAATGGACCAGACGCAGTTAATGCAGGCTAAGGAACAGTATTTTAATGCCAAATCCAACTTTCTGAGGATGGATACCTTATATAAGCTAAACAGCATATCGGAACAAGCTTATGAAGCAACAAAAACCCAATACGAAGTGGCAAAAACAAACTATGAGTTTTTACAGCGTAATACAAGACTGGTTTCACCTATTAATGGCATCGTAACCGGCAAATATTTTGAGAGCGGAGAACTTTATTCCGGAGCACCAAATACCATGGCTGGTAAAGCTGCTGTAGTAACTTTAATGCAGATTAATCCGCTTAAAGCAAAAATTAACATATCTGAAAAATATTACCCTTTACTTAAGAATGGATTAAAAACCACTGTTATTGTTGATATTTACCCTGACCAACAGTTTATTGGCGAAGTATTAAGGATATATCCTACTATTAGTCCTGAAACCAGGACCTTCACTGTTGAGATTAAAATACAGAACCCAAAAGAAATATTACGTCCGGGGATGTATGCACGTGTTTCCCTTGACCTGGGTGAAATCAACACCCTTGTTGCTCCTGCAATTGCAGTTGTAAAACAGGAAGGAACTAATGAGCGCTATGTATTCCTTGCAAATAACGACAGTACTGCCCGTAAAGTATTTGTTAAAATTGGCAAACGTTACGATGATCTTTTAGAAATAATATCCGGAGAAATACAAGAAGGTGACAGGATGATCATTGCCGGGCAGGAGAGGCTTATGGAAGGAGCAAAAATTTCTATTAAGAATTAACCTCTACCATTAGTATACAAAGTTTTCATTAAGAATTAAAGAAAAGAGATATGAGTATATACGGAAGTTCAGTAAAAAATCCTATTACAACGATCATGGTATTTGTTGCAATAGTTGTATTTGGTATTTATACATTCGTCAAACTCCCCATTGATTTTTACCCAGAAATGGAGTTTCCGGCACTTATGGTATTAACGAGCTACAGCGGGGCTAATGCTGCAGATATTGAGGAAAATATTTCCAAACCTCTTGAAAATGCTTTTAACACAGTTAGTGACCTGAAAGAGATAACTTCTACGTCAAGAGATAATATTTCACTGGTTATACTTGAATTTGAATTTGGTACTGACCTCAATGCTGCTGCCAATGATATAAGGGATGCTTTATCCATGTATTCATCCGCTTTACCTGATGATGCAGATGATCCCATCATATTCAAGTTTAGTACAAACATAATGCCTATTATGTTCTTTGCCATAACTGCGGACGAGAGTTACATAGGAATAAAGGACCAGTTGGAAGAAAAAATAGTGAATCCACTGAACCGCATCGAAGGAATAGGAGCAATAAGCCTTGCCGGAAGCCCTACCCGTCAAGTAACAGTTGATATTGATCCCAGAAGGATGGAAGCTTATAATCTTACTATTGAACAGATCGGTGGTGTTTTACGTGCTGAAAACCTGAATATGCCTTCTGGAAATATAGAAATGGGAATGATGAATTACCCTTTGCGTGTTCAGGGTGAATTTACAGAAAGCAGCCAGATAAAAAATATTGTTCTGGGTAACTACCAGGGGAAAACCGTTTACTTGAGGGACGTTGCCACTGTAAATGACACCATCAAGGATATGACGGTTGATGAAAGGATAAATGGAAAACAAGGTATCCGTATGATCATTCAGAAACAATCTGGCGCTAATTCAGTAAAAATAGCCCGTGAAGTGAACAAAAAGCTTGAAGAACTTAAAAAGACCTTGCCCAAGGATGTTGAAATCCTGTCCATATTCGACACCAGCGAATTTATTAACATGTCCATAAGCAACCTTTCAAAAACTCTATTGTTTGCTTTAATCTTCGTTGTATTGGTGGTATTATTCTTCCTGGGGAGATGGAGGGCCACGTTTATAATCGTGATCACAATCCCTATATCGCTAATTGTAGCTTTTATATATCTTGGTATTTCGGGCAACACTATCAACATCATTTCTTTATCAGCCCTGTCTATAGCAATAGGTATGGTGGTTGACGATGCCATTGTTGTACTTGAAAATATTACCCGGCATATAGAAAGAGGAAGCACACCCAGGGAAGCTGCTATTTATGCCACCAATGAGGTTTGGCTGGCTGTAATTGCAACCACCCTTACTGTTGTGGCAGTATTTTTCCCTATGACTATGGTATCAGGACTTGCAGGGATCATGTTTAAACAGCTTGGATGGATTGTATCCATTACCATTGTTACTTCTACTCTTGCGGCAATTTCTCTCACTCCTATGCTTAGTTCAAAAATATTGAAACTTAAAAAGAAAAAAAGAGAACCTCGTCGCATTAGTCATAAACGTGTGATCATTCCATTCCTCGACAAACTCGATAATTTCTATGCCAGGACTCTCGGTTGGTGCTTACGTCACAGGCGTCTGGTAATATTTAGTACACTTGGAATATTTATCGGATCAATTATTCTTGCAGCGTTCTTTGTAAAAGCAGAATTTATGCCACAGGCAGACCAGGGACAGGTTACTATTGAAATAGAATTGACAGCAGGAATGAGGGTGGATGAAACTATGAAGATAGCCCGAAAGATTGACAATTATATTGAGGAAAACATACCTGAAAAGAAACTGGTAGCAACCTCTTCCGGATCAGATGACGAAGCCGGATTTTCTGCCCTCTTTGGAAATGCAGGTTCTAACAATATTAGCATGACTCTGGCATTAATAACAGCTTCTGAAAGAGAACGCTCAGATGTAGAAATTGCAGATGATCTAAGAAAGTATATTGGCACACTCCCGGAAGTAGTAACATATACTGTTGTTGCAGGAGAAAGTAGTCATTTATCAGGATCTTCCAATACAGTAGATGTTGAGATTTATGGTCATAATTTTGATGTTACAACTGCCCTGGCAAATGAGATTTCAGAAAAAGTAAAAAGTATTAAAGGGGCAAGAGATGTTACCATAAGTCGTAAAAAGTCAAAACCTGAACTAAGAATTCTGCTTGATCAGGAAAAAATGTCAAGTAATGGATTGAATACAGCTAGCGTTTCTACTATAGTACGTAACAGGATAGTAGGTATGACTGCTTCAATTTTCCGTGAATCAGGCAACGAATATAATATTGTAGTAAAGTTTAGCGAGGAATTCCGAAATTCTATAGATGACATCAAGAATATTGCAATTCCAACTCCTTCAGGGATTATTCGCCTGGGAGATATTGCATCCATTGAAGAATTCTGGGCTCCACCCAACATAGAGAGAAAAGGAAGGGAAAGAGTGGTGACTGTATCAGTTACACCATATAAAGTACCGTTAGGAGAATTGGCAGCTAACATTAAAACTGAAATCGCAAAAATTAATAAACCAAGTGGGGTAATGATTGATGTCGGCGGAGCTTACGAAGATATGGGAGAATCATTTGGCGATCTGGGTAAATTGCTTTTAATGAGCCTACTGCTCGTATACATTGTTATGGCATCCCAGTTCGAATCACTTAAAATGCCGTTCATAATTATGATGTCAATACCCTTTGCATTTACAGGTGTTATACTTGCCCTGATAATTACAAACACACCGCTTAGTATCATTGCTGCTCTCGGAGCCATAATGCTGGTGGGAATTGTAGTAAAAAATGCTATTGTGCTGATAGACTTTACAAACTTAATGCGCGACAGGAATTATGAACTGGATGAGGCCATTAAAATTGCAGGAAAATCACGCCTGAGACCTGTTTTAATGACTTCAGTTACCACAATACTAGGTATGCTGCCCCTGGCATTAAGCAAAGGTGAAGGTTCTGAAATATGGAGCCCCATGGGTATTTCAGTTATTGGAGGATTAATATTCTCTACAATAGTTACAATGGTTATTGTTCCTGTTATTTACAGAATAGTTGTAAGAAGAGCAGAAAGACGTAAAGGAAAGGAAACAGAAGAACTTGAATTTATGGAAGATTAAAATCAAAAATATTATGAAAGCAATAATGATCATATATAACCAGGCTATAACAGAAAAAGTTGAGTATATGCTGGAGAAATTAAATATCAGAGGTTTCACACAATGGCCTACAGTTTGGGGTGCCGGTTCAACCAGTGGAGAACCCCGTATGGGAACCCATACCTGGCCTGAACTTAACTCTGCTACTATTATTATGGTAAACGATGAAATTGTAGACACCGTTCTTGAAAAAGTAAGGAAGTTGGATGATATCAATCAGGAAGTAGGCATAAGGGCCTTTGTCTGGAATATTGAGAAGATGTACTAGTGTCATGTCTGTTATGAACTTGCTATAAATTCATCCGATGACTATGATATTTACTGAAAATATAAAGAAAGAACAAAAGTCATCGGATGAATAATAGGTGACATTTTAGCATGGGCATGACACTAGAATCTAAAACCCTTGCAGGGTTCAATCCCCCATATTCTTTCGTTAGTCGACTGATTAAGGGCTTTTGACTACTTCATTTGATTACTTGTATACTTTCCCTCAAATTTGAGGTTTAATTCTACAAGTATGAAGTGTCTTATCAACTATTTATCCAAACCTCATCTGTTTAGAATTCTATGTATTAGCTTATTACTAATTAGCATCATTCAACTGAATGCCCAAGACAAATCTGTACGCCTCTATGGCAAAATAGTAGATAAAAACAGTATGCAGCCACTGGCTTTCGCCAATGTATCAATAAAAGATAAAGGTATCGGAACAGTAACCCGTGAAGCCGGTTACTTCAATATAGATGCAACATCCACAGAAGATACGTTAGTAGTAAACTTTATGGGATATGATACATACTATGAGCGAATTGGAGATTTCGAGAATCCTCTCCAGATATTGATTATGCTCGAAGAAGGAATCAGACAAATCAAGGAGGTCCAAATAGTTGAAAAGGAGAGAATTATCAGGTTATCAGAAAAAATCAGTGCAGTAAAAATGTCTCCCGTTCTAATTGCTAAACTTCCCAACCTGGGGGAAGTGGATGTGATGCGTGCCTTTCAGTTAATGCCTGGTGTGAGCGCAAGTAATGAAACATCATCAGGCCTTTATGTGCGTGGCGGAACCCCTGATCAAAACCTGATACTTTTTGACGGGATGACCATCTACCATGTGGATCATTTTTACGGCTTTTTTAGTGCATTTAATGCAAATACAATCGACGATATTGAGTTAATTAAAGGTGGCTTCCCAGCCATGTATGGAGGAAGGACCTCCAGTGTTCTGGACATTACAGGTAAACCCGCTGACATGAAGGAATTTCAGGGTATAGCATCTCTTAGTCTACTTAGTGTAAACACCTCTTTTGAAATACCCATGATAAATGATAAAGTCTCATGGCAAATAGCGGCAAGACGATCCTACACTGACTTAATCAGAACAAAATTATACGATAAAGTTTTCAATCTCTATTCAAATGATAACGAACCGGACGACCGCCCAACTATGGGAAGAATGATGGAACAAGACCAACAGGAACCCAAATTCCATTTTTATGATATCAACTCAAAGATTACATGGAAAGTTAACGATAAAAATACATTAGCTTATAGTTTTTATAGTGGTAAAGATAAACTGGACAATTCCCGTGACCTTACTATGGGGCCTTTTGGCTCAAGTGACGGAGGCACACTTACAGATATTGCAGCATGGGGTAATGTGGGAATGAGCTTCCAGGATATGATGCGATGGAATCAAAAATTAACTACGACCACATTTCTTTCCTATTCAAATTATTTTAGTACAAGAGACAGAAAATCGGGTGATCTGGCTCCCGGATCAAACGGGAATGTAAGGCCTGATATGAATACTTTTGAAGATAACAAAGTACAGGATGTAAGTTTCCGATTTAAGAACACTTACTACATTCATGAAAACCACCAACTGGACTTTGGACTGGAAGAATCATTTACCAACATTCGTTATTCCATGGCAACAAATGATACTATGAAAATGGTTGACAGAAAAGATCATGGTTTGATAACTTCCCTTTATGTACAGGAAATAGCCAGAGTATTTGATGATAAAATACAATTTACCACGGGATTGCGTATGGTACATTATGATGTAACCGGTAAAATATACCCTGAGCCTCGTTTATCCTTTACTTATAAACCATTAAGAAAGCTAAAGATAAAAACTGCATGGGGTATATATAACCAATTCCATACACGCATAGTTCGTGAAGATGTACTCCAGGGTTCAAAAGACTTCTGGTTATTAGCAAACGGAGATTTAATAGCTGTAAACTCTGCTACCCATTACATTACTGGAATAAGCTATGAATACAAGGATTTTATATTTAATGCAGAAGCCTATTACAAAGACATGAAAGGATTAAATGAGTATTCCATGCGTTTTACCCGTACACCTCAACGAAATCCCGAAGGGCCACAGGAATACTTCTTTTCAGGATCAGGTTACGCTAAAGGCATAGAGTTTCTTATTCAAAAAAAGAATGGCAACACAACAGGATGGATTGCTTACACTTTAAGTGAAGTAAAATATGCGTTCCCTGATCTGAATAACGGAAAACCTTTTTATGCATTACATGATCAGCCAAATGAGTTTAAAGTTGTTGCTTGTCGCAGGTTGAGGGGTTGGGATCTGTCTGCAGCATTTATCTATGCTACAGGCAAACCTTATACTGCTCCTGAAAGTGAGTACCAGCTGGTACTTTTGGATGGGACAACCTATAATTATATTCATGTGAGTGATAAGAACTCAAAACGATTACCAGACTATCATCGTTTGGATGTTTCAGCCAATTATAACTGGGAAGGTATACGAACTATGAATACATTAAGTTTTTCTGTTTTTAATGTTTACAACCATAAAAATATCTGGTATAAAGAGTTTGATATAAGCGAGGACGAAGTATCTTCGACCGACGTGGTCTTACTCGGTGTAACACCTAACATCAGTTTAACCGTTAAATTTTAATCCGATGAAGAAGTATTTTAACATAATTTTCAGCATTTTTATTGTTTTAAGTGCTTGTGAGACAAATAGCGACAAAGATGAAAATGATATTCTGGTTCTGCAGGCATACCTCTACCAGGACGAACCCGTAACCGGTATTTCCTTATCGCATACCATAAGCTTTCAATCGAATGATACACTTTATAAACAACTCCGGGGAGCTGAAATTTATATAACATGGAATGGATCTGACTACTTTATGGCTACAGATGAGGATGGATATTATTACTATCCGGGTGAAGACCTTCAAATAGCAGAAGGCAATACCTATTCTATTACTGTGAATTATAATGGAATTACGCTTACTTCTTCAACTACAGTACCATCCAAACCAACAGGACTTAGTTTTTCAACAACAACATTGTATTTTGATGAATCATCTCCTATGATGCCGGGATCACAAGAAGAAAACGAGATAGAAATTACATGGGACAATCCTGACAATGATTATTTCTATGTAGTTATTCAAAATATTGAAGAAGATCCTGAAAGTATCGAATTGGGCTTTCAACCACCGGATGGTGGACCGAATTTCCGGTTCTTATCCCAGCCATTTATTACAGACAGGTATATAATCCGGACACTTATGTCGCTTCAACAATATGGAAGGCACGTAGTAAAAGTATATCGTGTAAATGAAGAGTATGCTTTCTTGTACGAAAACAGGGAACAAGATTCCAGAAGCCTCTCTGAACCTTTTACCAATATTAACAATGGTCTTGGCATTTTCACCGCATTTAGCAGCATTCAGGACACAATAAATGTATTACCTGAATAAGAAAAATTCATTACATTTATAATATTCATTCATGAAAATGGCTTTCATAATTAACAGGAAAAAGAAGTTCAAACCAATTGTCCTTCATGTTTTGGGATGGTCAGCCTTGTTTTTACTAAATTTCATGTTTGCCAAAAGTTATAGTGTCTCACTCCGATTAACCCACCACCTGTTTACATGGACGTTGTACCTTGCTATTTTTTACCTGAATTATACATTACTTATGCCAAAACTCCTTTACCGGAAACATATATTTCCTTATGTGATACTATCTTTAGGACTAATAATATGCTCATTTTTTATAAAAGATGAAATTATGACAAACTTGTTCAGCACCGGTGGCCCGGGTGGACGAGAAAGATTTGACAATCATGGAAGGCTTCCTTCTGAAATAAACAAAACAGGGCAAAATCCTGTTTTGCGCCCTCCAGCCAATAATCCGGGTCCTCCACGGAAACCATTTTTCTTTGCATATGATCTGTTGCTTTTTTACTTTGCCAGCTTCTCACTCAGGTTTATACAAAAATGGAAGGACGATGAAGAACACAAATCAGAACTGGAAAAGGAAAAAATTTCGACAGAGTTATCGTTCCTGAAACAACAAATTAATCCCCACTTCCTTTTCAATTCATTAAATAGTATCTATTCTCTTTCACTTAGCAAATCGGAAGCAGCCACCAGCTCCATACTGAAACTCTCGTCTATTTTAAGATATGTGTTGTATGAATCTGAAAATAAAGTCGTAACATTAAAAGATGAACTAAAAATTATTGAAGATTATATTGAACTTCAAAAATTAAGGCTTACAGATAAGGTAAAACTAGAAGTATCGATATATGGTGAACCAGAAAATTACCAGATTGAACCCTTTATTTTAATTCCTTTGATTGAGAATGCTTTTAAATATGGCGCTGATAATATATATCCTTCTTTTATCAAAATATCGGTTACTATTTTAGCTCAAAAACTGGATGTAACCATTCAGAATAAAATTGTAATTAAATCGAATAATGGAAGCAATAACTCCGGAATAGGAATTAAAAACATCGAACGGCGCCTGGAACTTCTATATCCTGATGATTTTATTTTTATAACCAATACAACAAATGATATTTTTACAGTACATCTGGAATTAAAACTAAAAAAATGAACTGCCTTGCCATTGATGACGAACCTCTTGCACTGAATGTGATTAAGGAGTATTGTGAGCGGATTGATTTTCTAAACCTGGTAACTACATGTACAAGTGCTATGGAAGCACTAAAGTATCTTAATACTCAAAAAGTTGACCTGCTCTTCCTTGATATCCAGATGCCCCATATCAGTGGACTTGAATTTATTAAAACGCTTTCCTCCCCTCCTATTCTAATATTTACTACAGCTTTTCCACAACATGCACTGGAAGGTTTTGATTTGAATGCACTGGATTATTTGCTTAAACCCATTCCTTTTGACAGGTTTTTACAGGCAGTAAATAAGGCATTTGATCTTCACAATTTAAGAAACAAAGGCATATCAGCTCAAGATACCCCAACTAATACAACTGCCCGGGCAAAACCAGAGTACTTAATGATTAAAGTGGAATACAGCACAAAAAAGATTAACCTGAAAGATATTGAATACATCGAAGGATTAAAGGATTATGTAAAAATATACATCGAACATAAACCTATTCTTACAAAGAGTACAATGAAAAACATAGAAAGCAAGCTGCCTGAGGATGAGTTTGTGAGGGTCCATAAATCATTCATTGTTTCTTTATCGCATATTAAGGCAATCGAGAACAACCGGATCATTATTGGTGACAAATACATACCTGTCGGGAATCAATACAAGCAAAAATTTAATGGTATTGTAAAAAATCATCTACTTTAATCAAAGGCCGGTCATTTAAACCGGCCTTCAGCCTCAATATTTCCATTGTTACAATGAAAATATAAGCTAACCTATAAACCAAACCCCTTGATTATGATAATTAATCAAATTTTCGTTTTTGAAACCACATTTCATGCATCGCTAAATTAAGATGGATTAACCAGTACTTTTCAAGTATTAAATTATTTTTCAGTGTACCGTAATTTCCAAATTCAAAAGAGGTATTTATCCAACTTTTATTCATTTTTAAGGGCATACCTATGCCAAAAGTTAATGCCATACTATTTATCGGAACCTCATCGATTACAAGGTACGTTGAATTATAATTTGCACCGAGTCTGTATTTCCATCTTTTCAAACTCTCATCATGATGCACTATATTACCCGGTATAATTTCCAATCCTGCAGAAATCCTGTTACTACTTCTGGTAGAAAGCAATGGATTATTAAAATCAATACCCGACCAGTCTTTCACGGCATAATCCATTGCTATTTTATATTTAAAAACTTTTTCAATCGAAAATCCAATTCCATAGCAGGTGGGCATCAATATCGATTTTGTATCCTCATCCAGATCAGTTGTGTCCGTTAACTGATATAACAGTTTCTGATTAAAAACCTCAAGATCTGACCTGTTGCCATACACAAGACCCAGTGTAGCTTTGTTATTAAATAACTTAAAAGAATATTGCATTCCAAAGTCAAAATATAATACACTCATGCGGGTTTCTTCCTGAATACTAAAATAACTTAGAATGGAATAACTCTCCTCCTGTATAACAGAACCAAAAATATAGGATGCATTAAGTCCCAGAGTAAGATTTTTTGAAATACAAAACGAATTGCCCGAATAAAACCTGTTTAAAGCCCCTTCTCCCCTAAATGTTTTAATAAATTCCAGATTCGAGCCATCTATACAATCTGTAACATTTATTGTATAGTTCACATTACTCACAGGCACAATCCCAATACTGGTTCCCCACCATCTGTTAATTCTGAACCCCATGGCAAGATATTGAAGATTTGCATTGAAATCCTTTTGAGTTGTCTCATTCGTCTTATAATAAGATTGTTTTCCAACAAGTCCAAACTCAAACGAAAATGACATACTATCAATTCCCGAATACGATGCCGGATTTATATTGTTCAAAAACCTGTCTGATTTTAATGCAATTCCGGCCCCTCCCATTGAATGAATAACACCAAAACCTTCACTCTCAATATGCCCAATCCCAAAAAGTGAATAAGGAGAGTATGAGCCCTGAGATATATTACTTTCTATGCCAATTATAGAAATTATCAGGATTGAATACACCCTGAGAAACCTGATATTGCCCTTCTCTGTCATATCTAGTATAAAATCTTTCATTTCTAATAATAAAGGGAGTAAATGATTAACCTAGACTTACCAGGTTTTGCATTGAAAATAATTCTTTCAATCCGGCTTAATATGCCATCTCCGGGAAATGAAATGAGAAGTCCGTTGTTCGCATCAAAATAACCGTCAGAAAACTCATTCAATACATAACTTGTAATATCAAAAGTATAGTTTGTGTTTTCATGATAAGCATCATCCAGATTTAATGCTGCTGTTACTTCCTCGCCATAGTAATCCGTATATACATCAAGATAATGATTGTATTTATTTGTACTTACTATATTAACTGCATCAGGCAAATCAACTGTGAAATAGCTTGACTCTAAAGGCATCAAAATAATCTGTGCTTTCACTATGGTTTGCCTTTCCATCAATTGAAAATTATTCAATGAAGGGAACCTCACACAGGTCATAATTCCTGTCCCACCCTGAATAAACGTCAGGTCGTCTGTTTGAGATGATGGTATTGCATTTCTCTGAGAGATCAAATTTTTCAAAAGAGTATTGCTTCGCTCTCCTTTAATTGAATTAAACTGCAAATCATAAAGAACCGGAAAATCTATGTACTCAGATATTATCTCCTCATCATCCGAAGGAGTATGATAAAATAACCGCAGCATAAAGTATTCAGAATAGGAATTATGAGCAATTACAACTCCGGGAGTATTGCTATTTGGTATGACCGTCATTCCTTTTAAATATTCAATAAAGTCTTCATCCGATTCAAGTATTTCCGAACCTTCCATAATTAAGTCAAATAATTCACGCCCAAACACGGTATCCAGTGTTATTGTTAAGCTATCCATATAATTCGGATAAGGGGTAAATGTAACTTCTGCCAGTGGTTCTTCATTATAAGGAATGGATGACGTATTAAAAAAATAAGAGCTGTTTACCGGCTCCATATCATCTTCAAGTAAATGAACTGAATAGGACAATACAAGATTTGTGTCCCCATAACTACTCCCTGTATAAGGCATGACAAGGACAATCGAATCAAACACATCTTCAGCATCCAATGAAGGCTCATCATAAGGAATACCAAATTGAAAGTATGGCTGACAGGTAACTTTACCAAAATAATCATCATCAATAATACCACATATGGCTAACCCTGTTTCATTGGTTGGCATTGAATCCAGTTTAACAGTTGACATCTGCATTTGAAATGTATCAATCTCCACTATCCCTGTTTGAGACTCGATAAAATCTATGCCTAATACAAATTCATTTTCATCCTTGCTGCACCTCCAGAACAATGTTAATAGTACCATCAGCAATGAATATGGCCATTTATTACTTACCATTAAAATATGAGATTTTTAATTTTCAAATGGTAAAATAATGTATTTGCTGTCTGATGTAAAAACTTAGTCTTCAAAGTGACCATATATGTAGACAAAAGCAGATTAAAACACAAAAATTCTCATAAACTTGTTTTCGTCGACAAATTTTACACCAAAAACTTGTTTGTCTATTACATTGATGTATATATCTACTATTTATCAATTGAACCCTTTTAACCAATTAAGTTTGTTCAGAATTAAAACTATACATAATGAAACATAACTGTATTCTAATTATCATTATAGCTTTATTTATTTTACTATTATGGAATTGTAATAAAGATGAGGATGATAGCACAGAATTAATAGGTAATTGGGTTGAATTATCAGATTTTGAAGGTGTTCCACGATCTGATGCAGTGGCATTTGCAATTGATGATAAGGGATATGTTGGTACAGGGTATGATGGAGACATCCGGCTTTCTGACTTTTGGGAATACAACTCAGAAAAAGACACATGGTTACAAAAAGCGGACTTCCCTGGCAGTGCAAGAAACGGGGCTGTGGGAATGGCTACAGACACAAAAGGCTATATCGGTACAGGGTATGATGGCTTGAAAAAATTAAAAGACTTCTGGGAGTATGACCCTGATTCAAATTTGTGGACTCAAAAGGCAGATTTTGGAGGTTCTGAAAGATATGCAGCAGTAGGCATGACTATAAATAATAAATGTTATATAGGAACCGGATTTGACGGTAATTATTTGAAGGACTTTTGGATGTACGATCCTGAAACGGATACATGGGAACAAAAAGTAAGCGTAGGAGGCAGTAAACGAAGAGATGCTGCTGGATTTGTAATAAACGGAAAAGGGTATATTATGACAGGTATTAATAACGGATCATACGAAACAGACATGTGGAAATATGATCCTGAAACAGATTCCTGGGATGAAATGAATGAGATTGCCAATGTAACAGATAAGAAATTTGATGATGACTACTCAAGCATATACGGAATTGGTAAAGTGGCTTTTACAATAAATGGCAAAGGATATCTGGCGACAGCTGGCTCAGGAGTTAGTGGTACCGTTTGGGAATATGATCCGACAACGGATCTCTGGGAACAAAAAACATCACTTGAAGGCTCCACCAGAGTAGATGCAACAGGATTTGCAATTGGTGACCATGGATACATTACTACCGGCCACAACAGCAGCTACTATTTTGATGATATATGGGCATTTCATCCTAATGATGAATATGATGATCAAGACTAAACCTAAATATCAATATTATTTATTGGGAATTGTTTTCATTACATCTATAGTATTAGGTTTTATGAAACTAAGCGCCAGTAAAAAAGAAAATACATTCAGGCTTGAAGTAATGGAAAATAATAATCATTGGGAGTATATGATATATAAAAACGAAAAACTCCTTATACATCAAACAATTGTCCCTGCTATGCAGGGCAAGGTATTATTTAATGATAGTATCTCAGCTTACATAGTTGGCCGTGCTGTAATTATGAAACTACAAAAAGGATTATCCCCATCAATCAGTTTAGACGATATTAGAACACCAGGTATTAAGTGATTTTTAAATAATCCCTCTTATATATCTCTTCTGTGTTTTCATGTCTTCTCCTGTGAGGGAATCTATAAAGAATCCCTCACGGGACGAGACAAAAAATAGTGCATAAACCAAGAATCTTTCTTATATTGCAGCCCTAACCATAAGACATTTTTTATTTTGTGAAAAGAAATGTCCTTCATAACTATCGACGCTACACAATACTGGCAGCCATTATTTTTTCATGCATTGGTCTGTCACTGGATATAATCCAGCAATGGGGCGCTATTAATTGGGACATACTTCATTTTAGCAAAGGTGCCAGATTATCTTCCGGCCTCAACCCCAATTTAATACGCGATTCGCACCTGGTTATTATTAATCTGATGAATATCACTATATTTATAATACTCGCTGTGCTTCTGTTAAGAAAAAAGATTTCCATTCTTCTTGCCACAGTTTTATATGCTGCATCATTAACTACCAATACTTTTGTTTCATACGTATGGTATTTTTCAAAAACTGAATTTATCTCTGCATACATCCTCCGTGACATAATCCTGTTCCATTTGATTATTTTTGTTGTAGCTACTTGTTCAAACAGTTTTTTTGCTTTGTTGTTCTCTATTATAGCATCTGTATTTTACATACTCTTTGCATTTCTTTCCGGAAATAATTTTCTGGTCGAAAACATACCGATAATCATTATGATTATAGGATCTTTTGCCTTTGTATTTAGTAAAATAGTAATACTCCTTGAGCGAAGCATTCAAAGACAGGAAGAGGAAGCCCGGCAAATAAATGAATTAAGCCGGTTTAAGGAGAAAATGTCACATATGCTTTTACATGATATTAAAGTTCCTTTAAGCAGTATTATTATGCTAAGCCGAAATAAACCCACTGAAATTACAAGCAACAGCATTCTCTACCAGGCATCGAAAGCGGCACGTATGCTGGGAAATATTATTGATGTGGAATCAGGGAAAAACATTAAAATAAAACTGAATACTTCAGACATTACACTTACTGAATTAATTGAAGAAGTATTAGGGCAGGTTCATTATCATGCTCTTGAGAAAAACATTACATTTAACAAACAAATTCCTGATAATACTATCATAATAAAAGGAGATAGAAACTTACTTGAACGCGCTTTAATAAATATGATAGAAAATGGCATTAAATATTCCCCGGAAAATGGAAGTATTGATATTCATTTTTATTATAAAGATGAAACGGTTAAAATACTTATTTCCGACCAGGGCCCGGGAATACCTGACGAAGAAAGGGAAAAGATATTTGAGCTTTTTTATACCACCCAAATAAAGAAAGACAAAATACCTTCTACAGGCATTGGACTTACATTTTGTAAAATGGTAATTGAAGAGCACGGAGGCAATATTGTAGTAGACAATAAAACTAAAAACGGGACTACATTTATTATTACATTGCCCGGTTTTGATAACCCGGAAATTAAAAGAATGGATTATAATGAAACTATTAATGTTATTTCTATTGATACATTAAATATATTAAAACCTATTGTTCCCAGATTAAAAGCGCTGGACTTTTATCAAACCAGTGAAATTCTTTTTTTGCTCAACAGTATTGACAGTATTGACAATACAGACATTCAAACTGAGCTGGAAGAAATTAAAAATGCTGCTCTGTCTTGCAATGCCAAAACATTTCAAAACTTAATAAACTCCATTTCATGAGTCTTATCACCATACTGGTAGTAGATGACAAACCCGAATATCTAAGAACGTATGCCACTATATTTTTCGAGGAAGGTATTCCATACAAAGTTATCAGCGCTACTAATGGGAAAATGGCTGTTGAACTTGCGCAAAAAGAGAATCCCGATATCATTATCATGGACTGGCAAATGCCTGTAATGGATGGTTTAGAAGCGCTACAAAAGCTTAAAGGGATCTCTTCCACCTGTGATATTCCGGTTATTATGGCTTCAGGTATTATGCTTAGTAATAAAGATCTTAAACTGGCACTTGACGCAGGGGCTTCAGATTACTTAAGAAAACCTGTGGATAAACTAGAACTACTTGCCCGCACCCATTCTCATATACGAATGGCACGTTATATTAAAGAAATTAAAGAACGTGATAAAATAATCAATAAAGAAAGAGAAGACCGCATTGAACAAATTCTGGAATCATCACAGGCAATATCCCAACAAATTGAGGAAACTACTTCATTTTTCATTCACGAACGAAGGGCTATTCTTGAAGATATTGAAAAACTTAGAAATGAAGGCAAAAATGACAAAACTATTCTTGAAACCATTATTAAACTCTTGCAGCAAAACCACCAAATGAGTTCATCCACACAATTGCATGCCCAAAACAATGAATTCATTAAAAAACTGTTAAAGCTACACCCTAACCTGATACCATCGGAAATAGAGCTCTGCTTATATCTTAAAAACAAAATATCCTCGAAAGAAATTGCCACTCTAACATTCAGGGCTGAGAATACCATAAAAGTATTGCGAAGCAGGTTACGTAAAAAACTGGGATTAGAAACGGAAAGAAATCTTTTTAGTTATTTGAATTCCATTTAATCAAGCCATAATTATTCAGGCATATTATTAATCCCGGAAAGGATTGAATGTGAATAGCCACAGGTCCAACCTGTGGTTTCAAAAAGTGCACTTGCCGAACCCTTCAGGGTTCAATAATAAAATATTCAAGCCTTTCAGGCTTGTTTGCATAATTATATACATGGGGCTGTCTAAAAAGGCAGCCTCTTTTTTTATGCAGCTATTTTTGATTTGGTCAAGTTCAGAAAAAAATTTGTTTTTATAGCAT
>JAFGOZ010000578.1 GCA_016926235.1 Bacteroidales bacterium
AGAAAATATATCGGAATGGAAAAATCACACCTGCCGCTTGCGGCTTAGTTCAACTACCGCATCAACGTGAACTGAAGGGCATGTGGTTTTGAAAGTTTAGCAGGAGTAGCCAGGTGAGCAGATTTAGGATGTTTGACAGGTACACGCTTCAGTCACGTTATGCTTTTTCGTTAGGTTGGTAAATAAGGATAATAAAATGCGGAACATTCTGAGTAAATTAATATTTCTAATATTAGTTCTATTATTCATAAATTGCCAAGGCAATTTTGAATCTAACTACCATGAATCTGCAAACGCTCTCTACGATATGTGGATTCACAAAGATTTTTTTAATGGTGGAATTGATTCGGTAGTAACAAAGTATTTATTCTCTTACCCAAATAAACTAAAAATTACCGAATATATCTATTATAATCCAACCTTTCATGATACATCAGTTTATATTGGTTCCTTTTATAATCTCACCGAAAATTTATTTTATCAATCACTAGATTATCGCCTCACGCAAGGCGATACGATTGAATATGAAGATTATTCAAAAGATACAATTATCTATCAGATTAAGTATGATGAATTGCATTTATGTTTTCATGGAAATTCTTACAATCAAATATCAGGTAAGAGAGGTATAATATCAAATAGCTCATTTTATAGAATAGTAACCCAACTTAATAATACATATTCTCATCTCTTATATCAATTTAGTGCCGATACAATGTATTTTTCTTTTACCGATACAAGTACACCAGAGTTACCTCAAACCTGGGAAAATAACTATAAATTTCCTTATTATATCGATGAGATATATATAATCTTTGAATCGGGCAAATCAACATATTTAAAAGGATATGAATTTTACAAAGGCAAATTAATAATATCAAACTATCCAGAAATTTATAAGAAATATCAGAAACCAACCTAACTTCTGCATCAACGTGAACTGAAGGGCATGTGGCTTTCGGATGTTTCGTTGGAAGCCAGGCAAGTTGTGTGAGGATATTTGACCGGTTAACGCTTCAGTCACGTTATGCTTAATCGTTAGGTTTGTACAACAGAATCAGAAACATTATGATAAAATCAATATACAAAATAGTGTCTCTCATATTGATAATTTTACTATTTCAGAGTTGTACATCCATCAAATATATTTATTCAAAGGATAATCCCTATAGAATTCCTTCGAAACTAAAAAGAACGGACTTAAACAAAAGGATAAATATCTATCAACACGACACTTTGTATGTACGAGGTCGACTTTTAGAATATACTCCCACAGAGTTGAAGATATCCAAGGAAGAGACACAAGATACTATGACGATGCAGTTCGCCAAAATTAATAAGGTTGCCCTAGAGCAGAAAGAAGTTCCGTTGCCTTTATTTTTATTATTCATAGGAATATGTTATGGCATATATAGTATTGGAAATCTTGCAGATGACATACCCACAGATTAAGAATAAAAATAGAAGAAACCTAACTTCCGCATCAACGTGAACTGAAGGCTTTGTGGTCTCGGATGCTTCGATTGAAGCCAGGTGAGCAGGTTGGGGATGTTTAACAGATGCACGCTTCAGTCACGTTATGCTTAATCGTTAGATGGCATAATAATAAAAAATTGTCGTCAAAATTCATTAATTACCTTCAATATGATTCAATAAGTTCAAATGGATCTGTCTTCTAATCAAAATACCAAAGGAGGTAATACTATGGATACCAAAACTTCAGCCAGGTCTGAATCATATTGGGGTAGAAAAGCTGTGTTTAATTTATTCCAAAAATTTAATTGTCCCGAAGCGACCATGCAAACATGTCAAGAAATGACTTGTCAAAAGGAGGATGGAGTTCTTACTTCAATAGCAGGATTAGTTGGCGGGGTAAAGGGTTCTACATGCGGAGTAGTCTCAGGTGGTGCTTTATGTATAGCTCTCTCTCACAGAGATGAAATCCATGGATCCGATACCAAGAAATATGTTGGCGCATTATCCTTGGCTTCTGATTATGCTAATTGGTTTAATAAAACCTATGGGACAACGCTATGCAGTGAAAGATCAAAAGCAGATTTCTGGACTCTAAGTGGTTTATTTAAGTACTTATTGCCAGGTCATAGAATGCTTCCTTGTATGAAGCACATTAACGGTTCCATGAAATATTTACATAGAATCCAATCATCTTCCCTTCCTGAAATTGAAGTAAATGTTGATTTTGGATCAAAAAATATTCATTGTGCTAAATCAGTACTCAACGGGATTCAAAATAATACCGGGGTTGGTGATCCAGTGCTGAATAAAATATCAGTGGTATTAGATGGCGGTGTAGCCCTTGGAGGAGGACTATGCGGGGCATTAGCTGCCTCAATTCTTACGGTAAATCTACTATTGGGTGACAATCTCCGAGATATATCTATGCCAGGTGCATACTATAGATTTTTCAAAGGGCTATCCTATTTACGCTCAGATTATGATCAGAATATCCCTAATCCATTTAACGTAGCTAAATATATCACGGAAAGTTTTGAAGAAAAAGCAGGGTCAATAAATTGCTTGACAATCACTGAACGAGAATTCACTAATTGGGATGATTTTCAATCATTTATCCAGAAATCTGATAAATGCAAAGAGTTGATTGATTTTTCAATTAACATCGCATCTCAAACAATTCATAAATTTAAACCACTGTAGTATCGAGCTTGCCATCTAACCCTCGCTCCACCTGACCCTTCGATACGCCCCTTCACTGCGCTCAGGGCTACTCAGGGCAGGTGAGCTTTTACGTTAG
>JAFGOZ010000579.1 GCA_016926235.1 Bacteroidales bacterium
AACGGGACGGCCAATGACGAAGTGCCTGGCGTTGGGCAATGTGACGAAGCCTTTGCGACATGACACAGTGCCCTCAAACGACAGGTATTTGCCGAAGGCCAAGGCCGTTTAACAGCCGCAGTGCCATTGGCCTGTTGGCCGAAGTTCTTAAACTGCTCGAATCTGGGGCGCGATCTTTCATTAAATAAGAAAAGTTATGGTCTTTATGTTCATCCAATGCTCATAATAACCTAATTAAAAACCTTTTACACCAGTCTCCAAATTAATTTTATGAGCAAGATAGTACACAGATGAGCCTATCTGCGTATAATCTAGAAGTTCAATTTCTATAAGATTTTTCTTGGCATAAAGTAACATAGCCAGAAAATCCATCTTTACAGACTCATCTTCACTAATAACATAAAATTGTTTCCCACAGTTGTCACTGCCATTTAGTGTAAATTTTAATGTGTCTATATCTGAACTGTCATTACGTTGGGCTTGAATCCATCTAACCGTACCTACCCCAACAGTAGCATTTGCAAAAGCAAATAAAAAAATAACAAGGATAAAACTATCAATTAAGATATGTCTCATACCTAACTCCTTTTGTTAGTTGATTTAATTAAATGTCATAAAAAAATAATATCATAAAATTATGTTTTGATAAATAATAAATAATATATCAACCTCCTTGAATTTAAATTTGATTAGTCATCAGATAACACTGAGGTCACCATTTGGAGTAGTCTACTCTTGTTCTTAAACCTGAAAGCAGCTATATAATCATCTTGAATTGTCGCAAGGACCTTGTCGTTTTTACTAAATTGAATCTCTGTTGGATATTGATAGGTTCCTATTAAATGATTTTGGTTCCCGAAAGTATATACTTCTACATTATTGCAGTTAATGAAATTCAAGCCGATGGCAGAAGGAAGTTTAGGTTCTTGCTGATTATATATAACACTGTTTAATATCAAATTTGAAGAATTAATTGCATATACGATTCCACCATTTTTTTCATCTTGCAGCTGCCTGAAAGTTACGTTTTTAGCATTTTCTATATAGACTGCGGGTTTCGATCCGCAATGTTCCGGACTTATGCCATATAAAAATAAAGGTTCCTTTGTTCCTTTTATAATAAAAGTGCCCGGCCCATTAACATTATCCCATGGAGCCCATATTTCTCGCACATGCCCGCCGCCATTACTATCAATTACAATTGCCGCATATCCTGTTTGATTTGGAAAATGACCATAGTTTATGCTATTATCACTACAAATACAATCTAAAATAGAATTGTGACCGACACGCCACAGAATCGATATTAGTCCTGTAAATTTGGGTGCTTCATACGATTTAAATCTAAAATTTGCAAAAATTGCTGTGCCGCTTGGATCATCATCGGTAGCAATTATTGGTTTCGGATTATTGAGGTAACTAAAACTGGCATCCCCTTGATTGGGAGTAAGGAGAAAATCAGTATAATAAGGATGCTCTCCTATAAGTTTAGTATCCTTTTTTAATGTAATAGTATTATTAATCTTATAGGTGCCCATTGGAAACCATAATGGTCCGGTTGCATTATTTATTGCTTGTTGAATTGCCAAACAATTTGAATTTGAATCATTTGTCACAGTAATAATATTCATAATGTTTGTACAAGCTGAGCTGTCTGGAATAATATCAACATAGCTCAACCTGTCAAATACCGGTTCAGTGCAATTTACCACCTCACGATGACACATTATAAGTGGGTTTGTCTCTACCCCTTCCTTTCTAACACCATTTTCCCATCGAGCACCATAGGTGGTATATTTGGATTTACACCATCCATTAGTGATAGTTGTGGGTATGTCAGTTCCACCGCTTCCCCAACTTATGATTTTAGCTGCATTGTAAAAATAAACATTCTTCAATACAATTGCCCAATCATTCCTATTACCAAAAGATGCCTCAATCGCACTCTTTGAGCTTCCATTCATATTCTTAAATATACAGTTTTCTAAGTAAATCCGTGCGTTAGTATAAGAAGGTTCCCTATTATCGAAAACCTCGATTCCTATGGGAGAATTTTCAAACTTACAGCCTTCAAAAATGACACCCATAGACGTACCTGTTATGCATGCATATGTTTGACCAGTAAATGAACAGCCTTTTAATGTGGATGGCCAAACACCATCCCAAAAATTAACACCTACACTACCACCAATAATTTCTATATTTTCATTTACTGCATCGCCAGGTAAACCATCAATCCCTATTTTACCGGAAACCATTTCTATTTTACAATTTCTAATATGACATCCTTGAGCTCCTGGAAGTTTTATTGCAACAGCTCCAGGATTACCGTTTTGAATTTCGATATCGATGTTTTCCCATTGGGAATAAAAAGCATCCATTGCTGCAATTACTGTTCCCAATGTATCCTGATAAAATTCAATAACGCTTTTGGGATTGTTTGCATTAGAATATGCAGATAAATTCGATTTTAAAATAATTTTAGGTCTTATACCATTGTTAGGAATGCCAACTATTCTTACCGTCCCATTCTTACCGATAACCTTTATTAAATCATTTACAAGATAATTCCCACAGGGCACATATACTACCCCCCCATTTATCTCCTTTACCCCAAAACGAAAACTATCCTGGAGATTTTTTGTATCAGTCGAAGCGTTGCCTGTTGCACTTTGAACGGTTCTACTTTCCCATACTTTACCGAACAAATTAACACTGATTAAAAGGATTACTATAGAAAAAAGCACAGGTTTTTTCATATTTCATTTACCTTTCATTGATGTTGATTATAATATAATTCAATAAAATATCATAAATTTGAAATATGTTTTATGATCTTCGCGCCCTTTTTATAGAGCAGTTTAAGAATTTTGGCCAACG
>JAFGOZ010000066.1 GCA_016926235.1 Bacteroidales bacterium
GAGCAGGATCAGCAGTGTATTTCGTCTGGATGATGGGACGCTGTTGGACTGTGTTTTGTGCACCAGCATAATAATCTATTGTCAGCGTCATCAGAAAAATGATTGTTACATAAATTTTTTTGTTCATCATATCGTTTTAAATTTGTTTATACCTTGAATTTGTGCTCATTTAGTTATTGAACCTTAATATGACTTCTCCGAATTCCAGGCCATAAGGGTAATAACACCGCTTTTCTTATTTTTTAACGGACGAGTCAACGTTGCAGCCAACGGTTTGAATATGGTGCATTTGGTATTTCAATGTTCCAAACTTTCAATTTACTACTATATTTATTCATTGCTACCACCTTTATATTTAGCATTATCTGCCAAATGCACTATATTTATTGTTGTGGGTATGTGCTAATTTTATTGTCTTTCATTTCACGTTTCCCATATTTTCTATATAAGTATTCAACAATAAAAGCTCCAATAAAAGTAAAGATACTACCATAAAAAGCACTCCTTTGTGTATCCCATTGATATTTCATAAGTGCAACAAAAACAATTGAAAGAATAATCAAGTTAATAACAAGAAGTATTCTTTTCCCTCTATATTCTTTTTGTAATTTTAAATGCGAAATCAATACAAATATATAAATGACAGTAAATACTGTACTTGTAATTGATGCGATTGCTCCTAAATCAAAAAACAAAGCGAAAAGAAGTCCTAAACCAGCGGTAATATATAAACCTTCTCTCGATTTAAACCAAATCTTCCTTTCAAAAAATTCAGGTAATTCACCATCTTTTGCTAAGGAATAGGCAATATTTGCACCACCAAAAATGGTTGCATTTAATGCAGATGAAATAGAGAATAAAGCCCCAATTGTAATTAGAATGAAACCAAAATTACCTAAAAATGGTTTTGCCGCAATAGCTAATGCATTTTCTTGTGCTTTAATAATATCTGCTAAGTGTAAGTTTCCAATTGTAACAAGTGAAATTAAAATGTAGAAAACCATTACAAATAGAATACTTATAAATATTGTTAACGGAACATTCTTTTTGGGGTTCTTAATATTTTCTGATGCGTTGGTAATAAGTCCAAACCCCATATAAGAAAGAAAAAAAATAATAGAAGCATTAAGCAAACCACTTGTATGCACTGTATTGAAACTTGGCTTTACCATTCCCCAATTAATAGTCATAAAACCGCCAAGTATAAACACTAATAAAATCGACAATTTAACTAATACAATATAAAATTCCGCTTTCCCAACCGCCTTACTCCCAAAAAAGTTAAGTGCTGTAAAGAATGAAATAACTATTACTTCAACAATTCCAATTGCTAACGTTGTTGATTCTATATTAATAAATGGTAGAAGGTAGCCGGCAAAACCTTTCACGAAAAGTGAGATTGAAATAACATAAGTTAACCACATAAGAATACTTAAGGCACCTGTTACTTTACTATCTCCAAGTCCTTTTAGAATGAATGCAATTGGACCTGCATTAGAAATAATTTTACCACCTAAAATAGCATATGAATATGCAACTACTAAAGCATAAATACCAGAAAGAATAAATGCTTCTGGTAAGTCATTACCAGCAATTTTAGCTCCTAAACCAAAGATTGAAAAAATACTTGCACCTATCATTGTACCAACTGCCATTGCTACAACCTCAATTAAGCTTAAGTTTTTATTTTTTTTCATTATTTCTCCTTTAATAACATTCTACTTGAATTCTACATTTCACTGCATTACCCACAACTTTCGCCGGTATGAATAGTTTGGCATTTCAAAGCGTATCAATATCGGTTTACAACAAACATAATTAAAATAACAAACCTACGCTAACTACTGACTACCAAATTATTTATGAGCACCGGCTGTTAGGCACTGGCGGTTTATATTCTCAATCTGTTTATTTATCATGTTTGCACTGTCTCTCAGTTCGGCGTTGGAGCAGGATGGGATAAAAGGCTCTTTTGGTTTTTTTGGATTGAGAGTAAGCTTCATGTGAATGCAAAATATGGCTTAAAGTAGGGAAAAGAGCATGTCTTGAAATAATATATTCATATTTTTTTATTAACTTTATAAAGTACTAAAAGCATTTTGCTATGAAAAGTTATTCATTAATTACATACAAAGGAAAAGAAATTTTATATGTAGATTATAGAGAGACAAAAAGTGAGCAAGAAATGATTGACATTCTTGAATCAACGGGTCAATTTTTGTTAGACAACAATATACCCAGACGAATTCTCTCAAATATATCTGGGACATATGTTCTATCTAGTTTTATGAAAAGGGCTAAAGAGCTAGGTAAAAAAACACAACATTTAACTCCGAAAGAAGCCATAGTTGGTATTATAGGTCCAAAAAAAACTTTGTTAAAAATTTATAATCTATTTACTGGAGTGGAGTTAATGCCTTTTGATAATGAGGAAGACGCAAAAGAATATCTAGTAAAAGATTAATATTATATTTGTTATTTTCTGAAGAGCAAAAAGCTACATTGTAAAAAGATGACTTTTATATCTGACAATCATTAATAATTTTATGGTATACCATAATAATTATTTGATTTCAACGCGTTATGTAACTAAGTTGTAATAGTTAGGACTTGATCTGACAGTAGGCAGTTTTTGCCCCTATCGGGGCAAAGCGTTTTCTAAGGTATGATCTCCCAAAATAATTTTTGATAAAGAGGGGTTTTTACTCCCCTCATTACCATTTCGGTCGGTCAGATTATCCTTTGCAGGTTGATCGCCACCAGAGCCTGTTTCTGTTTCATCTGACAAGGTTAAAGATACAACATTTTGATATTGATTGTTTAGCAATTTTTCTTTTGCCAGATGCAAACTATCCTTCCAGGTTTGCATAGGTGTTTTACCAAAACAATATTTTCCTGAATGTGGTCTTTGATTGTTGTAATAATCTAGCCATATATCCACATCAGCCTGCAAATCTTCAATAGTAGTGTAAATCTTTTTTCGGAATGCAACAGCATAAAATTCATCCTGCATTGTACGGTGGAACCTTTCACAAATACCATTGGTTTGAGGGCTTTTGGCTTTTGTTTTCGAATGGTCAATGTCTTCAATAGCCAGGTATAATTGGTATTCATGATGTTCTCTGGCACCGCAGTATTCAGTCCCCCGGTCAGTTAAAATCCTCATCAATGGGATACCGTAGTTGTCGTAAAGAGGGATTACACGGTCATTGAGCATATCTGCTGCCACTAAAGCAATTTTCCGGTCATAAAGCTTGACAGTGGCAACTTTCGCGTAAGTATCAATAAATGTTTGCTGGTATATTTTTCCAACTCCTTTTATATAGCCAACATAATAGGTGTCCTGAGCTCCCAAATATCCAGGGTGGTGTGTTTCTATTTCTCCCTGGGCCTGCTTTTCTTCTTTGGCTTTTTCTAAAGCTACCACCTGGGCTTCAGTCAGGATGTACCCTTCTTGTGCAACCTTGGCCTCCAATGCTTTCAGCCGTTTTTTAAAAATCTCTAAATCGTGTCTTACCCATACACAACATACTCCCGCTGGAGAAATAAAAACACCTTCTTTTTTGAGTTCGTTGGAAACACGTGTTTGTCCAAAGGCAGGATTTTCAATAGCAAAGGAAACTACCCTTTCTTCAATTTCTGGCGCTGTCCTGTTTTTTATATTGGGTTTTCTTCGACTCAGTTCTTTCAGCGCTATTTCTCCACCTTCTTCGAAAAGTTCTTTGTAGCGATAAAATGTATCCCGGCTATATCCTAAATACTTACATGCGGTGGAAACATTTCCAAGTTGTTCTGCTAATTGTAATAAGCCTAATTTACTTTTGATTAACTTTGATTCTGAATTCATTTCTGACAGTTTTTAAAGGTGAAACTTATTTATTTATTGACAAACTAAATTTAATTCGTTTTGCCTTTAAACTGTCAGATTAAATCGAAACTATTTCACATTATTTTATTGCTACTACACAATGGTATACTTCTTTCCCTTTCTTTCTCGAATTTACTGTCACTCCACCTACAAAACCAGCTTTAATTAGTAAATTTTGTACTTCTTCTTTTAAATAGACATTAAATATATTATCATTTATTTTACCAGGTTTGTCTTCAAAAGCTATAACTAACTTTCCTTTAGGTTTTAGAATTTCCACAATCTTTTTTACACTATTTTCAGGATTCTTCCAAAAATATATTGTATTTACACTACATACTTTTGTATAATTATCTTTTTCAAGAGGTATCTCATCAAAATTGGCTTCAATAAGTTTCACTTTCCCGTTTTTAATATATTCTTTGTTTTTTTTCTGAGCTATTAACATCATTGTGTTTGAAAAATCAATTCCTTCTATAATTCCTTTATCGATTTTTTCAGCCATCTTATTAATCAGAGTACCTGTTCCAAAACCAATCTCAAGTATCTTATCATCTTTTTGAATTGACATTAATTCGTAAGTAAATGCATTCAAGGCTGCATTTCCTTTATTGAAGATAAGAGACATTATCAACTTACCAAATAGTCCTTTTGGTCTTCGTGCTTGTTTTGAAAAGAAATCTGAAAAGCTCATAATAAAATCTAACTTATTCTTTATTTAGTAAAACTTCTGAATATACATAAATAACTTATCCTTCTCGTTATGTAGTCAGCTAGTATGCCCCACAACGTTGAGTATATGCAAAGTAGGCGATTGCGGGCGTCAAACCTATCAAACCGTTACAATTTTGAAGCGGGCTACAACCCTTGAATTTACTACTGTCACGCCTATTTTGTATATACATTGTGTGTGCCCTGCATGAGCATGAGCGCACACTTGTTGTAAGCTTTTGAAAAACTTCAAATATGCAAATTTATTTTTATTTGACA
>JAFGOZ010000580.1 GCA_016926235.1 Bacteroidales bacterium
TAGTACATACCTTACTAATCACGGAAGAACAAAAGGAATTAGCACAATTATTCAATTTTGGGTGACCCAGTGTCGAAAACAGGAGAAGCGCTGCCGTGTGCTCGCCATAATTTTCATTTATATAAGTAATAATTGTTAGCTCCCTAGTCTGTCAGATAAAGTCCCCAGTGTGTCAAATCAATATCTATCTTTGTCAAATGACCTTCTATGTTTGTCAAATTATGTCCCCACTTTGTCAGATAACCTCCCTAGTCTGTCAAATAAGCTCCCCACTATGTCAAATTGTGTCCCCTCTGTGTCAGATGACTTCCTTTTTGGCATAATCAAAATTACAAATAGATGCAGATATAAGAGCTTAATCCCTTTCACTCAATAACTATTTTTCCTCTATATAAATTATCACCTCTCAATTCAATCATATAAAAACCACTTGGTAAAATTCCTTTTTCAAACTCTACTTTATTGGTTTTAATGTTCTCAATAATCGCAACTGTTTTGCCGGAAATAGTTGTAATGATTAATTGATAATTGTTATTATCGGGATTAGGAAATTCTATTATTGTTTTGTCTGAAAAAGGATTGGGATAAATTCTAACATTGTGAGTATAATTCATATCATTTATTCCTGTTATTCCGTTATCTTCAACATTAGTATATGATAGAATGTAATCTTCGCTTGTTATGCTTTTTTTCATGCCTGTAGGCGAACAACCCTCGGGTTTTACACCTGCTACCTGGTAGAACAACAATCCTTCGGGCGGATTTTCATCAATATATGTTAAATAATTAGCACCGATTGAATCAATTATTTCAAGACTATCTTCCGATTGTCCCCGGTAAATATAAAACTTGCTGAATATAAATCCCCCTCCTTCATATTCATAGTCATCCCATTCTAAATTATAAGCATTAATACCAACACTAACTTGCAAGAGCATTGTACGGTGATAGTTGCTTTTTTCAGATTCATTGTCACAGGTATCAACAATTGCCAGTTTATACTGATATGATCTTTGTTTGGCATTTGATGTAGTATCAACAAACACACTTAAATTCTCAAAAGGTACTGAACCTATAGATTCATATTCACCAACATTAATTGTTTCACGGTAAATATTATATGTAACTATGCCTTTATCTGAGGTTTTTTCCCAAATAACCATATTTTTATTTGCCGCATTCACAGATACCAGGCAAATTTCTTCTTCAGCATAAGGAACTGCCGGATTAATAGTAATTATTTCTGTTTCACTACAATTATTATCATCTGTAACTGTTATAATATATTCACCCGTTTCAAGATTATTAATATCTTCTGTGGTTGAATCGTTTGACCATTTATAAGAATAGGCAGGAGTACCGCCTGAAACTGAAATATCAATATATCCATCATTACTTTCCGGGCAAATAATTTCAGAATATTCCAAATTTATATTTATTGGTTCGGGTTCTGTCAGTATTACGCTGTCAACTGCCACAACGCCATGTATATCAGTTAGAGTAACATGATAATAAACATTGGCGGCAAGATCAGTAACAACCGAATCAGTTGTATTTAACTCATCATCCCAGATGTATGTATAAGGTGGAGTTCCTCCTGAAGGTGTTACAGTTGCCATACCATCTGAATAGCCATAACATGAAACATGGGTTGAATCTGTAATATTTGCAGAAGGTAATGGGTTAATTATCAGAATAACAGTATCTGTCTGGCTTTGGTTACCGTAAATATCTTTAATGTTATTACAGGTAATAGTTATTTGCGTTTCGGGGGAAGGTAAAACTTGACTGTTTGCTAAAGATAAGGTAGCCTCCTCATTAAAGGGAGTATATTCTTCGAGTATGGATAATAAACCATTACCATTGATTCCTCCTACAGCATAGAGTTTATCGTTGATAACACCTATTGCTAAACCCCTCCTTGCAGTTGGCATATTAGCTTTATAGTTCCATGTATCTATAACCGGATTATATTCCTCCATAATAGAGAATTCAATACCGGATCCCCAACCACCTACAGCATAAAATTTGCCATTAATCACTCCAGTGGCTAACCATTCCCTTGCCGATTTCATATTGACTTTGTATGTCCAAGTATCTGTTGCCGGGTCATATTCCACAAGCCAGGTTTGACTATCTATAACATAGAGTTTATCATTTATTACACCTACGGCTATGGCATGTCCTGGTATTGGCATACTTTCTTTAGTGGTCCAAGTATCTGTAACCGGATCATATTCTTCAACAACAGATAAATCCCAACCATTATTTCCACCAATAGCATAAAGCTTTCCTTTGACCACACCTATGCCTAAAGCCCACCTAGCCGTTGGCATATTAGCTTTAGTAGTCCAAGTATTTATTATGGGATCATATTCTTCTACTGTGGATAAACAATTACTTATCCCTCCTCCTACGACATAAAGCTTACCATTGATTACACCTACGCCTGGAGCATGTCTGCCTGTTGGCATATTAGCTTTGGTAGTCCAAGTATTTGTTATAGGATCATATTCCTCGAGAGTTGATTCACCTGGTCTTCCTCCCACTACATAGAGTTTCTCGTTGATTACCTCAGCAGCTATATATTCCCGTGCCGTTAGCATATTGGCTTTGGTAGTCCAAAAGTCACCAGCTTTGATGTTCTCTATGACAAGTCCGCCAGATAAGGTCCAATTAGTCAAACTTTCAGTTGAAATATAATCCACATCTTCAGAGAAGGTAACAGTTATTTCAGTATGGCCAGTATTTCCTGTGGCTGATAGCAAAGTTGGGGGCGTCCCATCTGCTATTGCCTGGCAAGAATCTAATGGGCTTTTTTTCCCATTTTTATCAAGTACTTTTATACCGAATTTATATTCACCATCCGGAAGGATTGCGGTGTATTCCAAGTTAGTAGAATCCAGTATTACCCAAGCAGAGGTAGTATCAATTATACCTGTCTGGTTATCATGATAGAGTAAATATTGGCTGGCAAGAATATGGGTATTCCAGGATAATTTTATTTTTCCTCCGGCTAAGGTTTGACCAGTAAAACCGGAAACCGGCAGAAGTTCTACCTTATCAGTATAGAATGGTGAATAATCCACTCTTACGAGTGTTCCATCGTCATCGTAATCCAGGATTTTAGCATTAATGTCAATCTCGTTAATTGTTCCCCAGTAGTTGTTTTCGGCGTTAATGGTCTGGGTGCCTTGTTTGGTTGCCTTTACATTATATCCGGTATTGCTAGAAAAGTTATTATAATTAATTGTTGGTAAACCGGAAGTTTCTATACCATCATTACCGTTATTGTTTATTTCATTATACCTTAAAGTTGGATTGGACAAAGCATTAATTCCATTTTCATTATTACCTGAGATATAATTTTGGTCAATAGTAATATCAGCAGTAGTCTCAATACCGTCACACGTATTATTTTCTATCCTGTTATATCTTATAGAGATAGAGAAGCCTGTGGTATAAATTCCATCCCCGTTATTTTCTGAAATAATATTATTTTCAATGTTTGTATTTGAAAAAGAACTAATGCCACCTCCGTTATTATTTATGATATTTTTATTTAATTGACTACCAGATGAAGCGCCGTCAATATAAATACCCCAGTTAGTATTTCCTGTAACTTGATTATTTAAAATCTTAAATTGTCCATTTCCATTAGTATAATAAATTCCATAACTACTATTATCAGCAATGATTGAATTAGTGATAATGGGAGAGGAAGTACTGTTATTAAAATATAATCCATAATCTTCATTATCTGAGATTGTACATGAATCTATCTCCGGGGAAGAAGAAATACCGTAAATCCCTGTTCCATTATTTTTAACTTGGGTATTCTTTATGATTGCAGAAGTTGAATTCAAATAAATACCGTAATTGCTGTTTTCATCAAATAGTGAATTATTTATAATAATTGAATTTGAGTTTTCAGCATGAATTCCATCAGTAGAAGCCTGTAATGTAAGGTAATTCAAATCGCCTGAACCCGTTGAGCTAAAATGAATCCTGTTCCAGTTACCCGGTCCAGGTTCATAAACTGAGGTGAAAAGAACATTTTCATCAGATGTGCCATTAATTAATAAATTTCCATTAACTGTAATACTGTAAAAACCATCAAATAAAACCTCAACACCAGCTTCAATAGTGAGGGTAACACCGGAACTAACGGTTAAATCACCAGTTACAACATATGGGCTTTTATCTATGGTCCATATGGAATCCTCTGAAATTGTTCCTGAAATTTGTGTGCCACATACTCCGGATAAGTAAACATAAGTAACTGGATCATCCGGATCATTGCTACTGATGGCCAGGCTATCTGAATAACTATCAATTCCGGTTGGTGTGAATGTAATTGTTATAGTTAAACTACTATCTGGTTCAATAATACCTGATGTTGTATCAATTGTAAAATAAGACGTACTTGTTGAAATTTCAGAAATTTCTAAATTGCCCGAAATCCCAAAATTTGAGATATTTAGATTCCAGGTTTTTGATGTGTTTTCAGATAATGAACCGAAATTATATGAATTATTTGATTTCTTAATATCTGGGCCACTATTTTTATTAAAAAGGATTGATACTGTATTTGAATTACCATTTATTGCTGCCAAATCCATATCTCCATCTCCATCAAAATCAGCAGAAAATACTGAGACACAAAAATCTCCAGTTGAATAATTAATACTTGGTGTAAAAGTACTGTCGCCATTATTGAGTAATATTGAAACTGTATTGGACTCAAGTTGTGCTAATGCTATGTCTGAAAAGCCATTTCCGTCAAAATCAGAAGAAATTACGGATTGCGATTGATATCCTGTCGGAAAATCTAATTTGAAATCAAAATTACCTTTTCCGTCATTAAATAAAACAGTAACAACAGCAGTCCATCTATAGGCAACTGCCAAATCAATATTGCCATCTGCATTAAAATCAGCTGGATAAACTGAAAATGGATCGTTACCTGTTGAATAATCGTACCTTTCCAGAAAAACTCCATTACCATTATTCAATAATATGGAAACCGTATAACTATTTGCACCATTTGTTGCAACTAAATCCATATCTCCATCGTTGTCAAAGTCGGCCGAATTAATTGATTGGGATGATGCTTCTATTGAATAATCAGTTTTAGTGTTAAAAGTACCATCTCCGTTATTTAATAATACTGATACATTATTTGAAACTTCATTGGCAGTTGCTAAATCTAAGTCACCATCAGAATCTAGATCTGTTGAGACTATTGCATGTGGGTTACTTCCTGTTTCATAGTCAACTTTGCTTGCAAATGTATTGTTTCCATTATTAAGCAGGATTGAAATAATATTAACACTTTCTCCAGCCACTGCTAAATCAATATATCTATCTGCATTAAAATCTGCTGAAAAAATATAATAAGTCCCATTTGGTGTTTCATAATCTTTTTGATCTGTAAAGCTACCATCTCCATTATTAGATAAAATATTTGCGTTTGCACCTAAATGATTCGCCACAGACAAATCAAAGTCACCATCATTATCAAAATCTGCTGAAAAAATACTTACTGGAAAATTACCTGTTTCGTATTCAATACTTGTTGAAAAGATGCCGGAGCCATTAGCTGTTGAAGTAGTAAAACTGAAAGCAAAAGCAGAATCAAGCTGATTAAGATTCGCTGTCAATACATTCTTTGTCACTACAATAGTAACAAGCTCACCCGCACAAAAATCCTTTGCAGGAGTAAAAGTTACTGAAGTATCTGCATCAGTGTAATTCAGGCTTCCTTGGATCAAACCAATTCTTAAACCACTAACAACAAAAGTCTGGTTTGTAAAGGAATTTGCATACATTAAAGAATCGAACTTAACTTTAATTGTTGTGTTTCGATCAACGTTAATGGCATTTTGGGTAGGGTCGGTGCTTATTACTCCTTGAGTACAAGCTATCTTAAAAAAAAGTATAAAGATAGCAGTGGTGATGATGGTTTTTGGGTTCATTTTTTTAAGCGTTAAATAATTTGTATTCAAAGTTAGTATTTTTTAACAAAAATGTAATTTTTTTTAATTGATTATTAGTTATTTATCTCAATATAATTTATTTACAATATATGTCATTAAATAGGGTGGCAGGCAAAAAAAGCATGTGTTTGGTGGCGACGGGACGGCCGTGGGATTGGCCACAAAACTTATGCTTTGAGCGTTGACTTTTCATCAAAAATTTTGGGGGCTATTGTAACTAACGGTTCCGGTATAAAAATTGAGTGGGTGTGAACCCGATCAACTTATCAGCCAGTTGCCCGTTTATATTTTGTTTTAATTGTCAGAGAACTACTGCACCCCACTTTGTTTTTATACCGTGTTGTAGGCAGTAGCAAATTTTAGTATTGTTTTAATTTCTTAA
>JAFGOZ010000581.1 GCA_016926235.1 Bacteroidales bacterium
GAGCATCCTGCCCAAGATCCTCATCGGGTTGGGCGTCGTTGCCGTGGCGGCCGTCTTGTATTTTGTGGTTTTCAAGAAAAAGGCCGAACCAGAAATCGAGTATGATATCACAGGGGCCTGGGCTTTAAACTACACGCTGCAGGGAGATACAGCAAAATCGACTACTATCACCTTTTCCGGAGATAAAACAAGTGGGACTTTTAGCGGTCTTGGATATACCGGCACATATACAGTCGATGGCAAGAATGTTGAATTTATTTTTCCAAGTTCAACTAGATATAGCGGTAGCTTTACAGACACACAGAATATGTCTGGTACCATTTTGAACTACCAAGGAATTCCGGGAACTTGGACTGCGACAAAAATACTACAATAATGGCCTGCAATGTGCCGATGGCTGAGAGTTAAGAATAGTATGGGCCGTGCGACGAAGAATTCTGACATATCAACCAGTTTTATGAAAAAATGGCTGAAAAAAACAAGCCCAAGGACCATTAAAAAAAGCTGATCAACTATGTCAACGACCTCCCCGTCCAAGACCGCAGCATTGCTACCAACTGCGAAAAAAAATCGAATTGGGCTGGAAGCAATTAGTCACATTTGCAGAGGGGCTGCTGCGAACCATCGATTTGTATTTGGCTGATAGCGAATGGATGAAAAAAGTAAAGATTGAGAAGTGTAAAAAGTGGTTGGAAATGAATTATAAAACAAGATGATCAATCGTATGAATCAATTAGCTTTCATCACATATCGCAGTCAGTTTTTGACGTGCGATTGAAATAAAGTAAATAATCAGGTGGAAATTGAGCGTTGAGGCGGAAATAATTAGTTTCCTTTATTTTTGGTTTTAAGCTTTTCAATAAAAAGAATGCCCCACATAATTAACCTCCCGAAAATTGAAGACGCACGCGGGAATCTCACCATTATTGAACAGGAGAAACAGATCCCTTTTCAAATAAAGCGTGTTTACTGGATTTATGATGTGCCGGGCGGTCAAAGACGTGGCGGGCATGCTTTTAAAGAACAGCAGGAGTTAGTGTTAGCGCTTTCAGGCAGCTTTAATGTGATCGTAAATAATGGAAAAGTAGAGCAACGGTTTCAACTAAATCGATCCTATTACGGGCTTTATATACCACAGGGATTTTGGCGGCATATGGAAAACTTTAGTACCAATGCTGTTGCACTTGTTTTATCCTCTACGCCATTCAATAAAGCCGACTATATTCGTAATTACTCTGAATTTATTGAATACAAAAGTAAATGATAAGCAGCGTTTATAATTGCGGGATAATTGAGCTTTCCAAAATTCACAACCGGGCGGGCAATATTACGGTTGTTGAAAATCACATGCATGCACCTTTTGATGTTAAACGTGTTTATTTTTTGTATGATGTGCCTGGTGGAGCGAATCGTGGCGGGCATGCCCATAAAACGCTCCAGCAGTTTATTATTGCTGCAAGTGGAGCATTTGATGTAAAGATAGATGATGGGATCAATGAAAAAATAATCCACTTAGATCGGCCATATTTGGGACTCCATATTGTACCGGGCATCTGGCGTGAATTGCTGAACTTTTCTTCAGGAGCCGTCTGCCTTGTGCTGGCTTCTCATCTTTACGAGGTGGATGATTATATTAGAGATTATAATGAATATTTATATTTTAGGAGAATTTGAAAATGAACAAATTTGAAATTGGTCGTCATTTTGATGATTTTAAAAAGGGGGATGTCATTTTTCACAGCACATCAAAAACAATTTTTGAGAGTGACAACAATATTTTTTCCCTGCTAACGATGAACCATCATCCCCTGCACACCAATATTGATTACGCGGCAAAAAGCCAGCATGAAAGAATTCTTGTCGTTGGTACTCTGGTATTCAGTTTGGTAGTCGGAATGACCGTTCCAGATGTGAGCGGCAAAGCGATTGCCAATCTGGAGTACGAAAATGTGGTTCACCTGCATCCTGTCTTCATTAACGATACCATATATGCCAAAACTGAAATATTGGATTGCATCGTTTCAAAATCAAAACCGGATCGTGGTGTTATTTATGTTGAAACGATTGGCTACAACCAGAATAAAGTCGATGTGATAAAATTCAAAAGAAAAGTGCTAATTAAGAGGAGAATAAATGATTAATTATTTAATGAGAAGCCTCATGTTCGTTCCAGGGCATAACGAGCGGTTGTTGATAAGCGCCGCAAAATCGAAGGCAGATGTATTACTGCTTGACATCGAAGATTCGGTACCGCTTGTAAAAAACAAGGAAATCGCCAGGAACAATATCGTTAATTGGGTTTCCGAAGGAAAATTCCGCAACCATCTCGTTTTTCCAAGGGTCAATGATCGGGAAAGCGGGCAACTGCTCAAAGACATTCATCAATTGACCATTCCGGGAATTGACGGATTCATGTATCCCAAATCAAAAAAGGGGGAAGACGTTTATTTTATCGACAAGCTCCTTGAAACAATAGAATATGAAAAGAAATTTCCAATCGGAACTTTTAAACTTATACCGCTCATTGAAACAGCGGCATCTGTTTTAAATGCACAGGATATATGCAAGGCATCCAAAAGAGTTATCGCGGTCGCCTTTGGTTGTGAAGATTTCATCAGCGATTTGGAGGGAATCCATGATGCCGAGCACCTGAGCCTTTTCTGTCCCCGGGCGATGATTGCTATGGCTGCAAGAGCAACGGGAGTGATTCCTATCGATACCGTTCATATCAATGTTCACGATCTTGATGACCTCGAACTAAACATAAAGATTGCAAAAAAGGTGGGATATGAAGGCATGCTTATTTTAAATCCAAAAGAACTCGAATTAGCTCACAGATATTTTTCTCCAAGTGAAGAAGAGGTGAAAGATGCCGAGGAAATGTTAAAGCTGTTTGATGAAGCGCAAAAAGAGGGGAAAGGGGTTGCGGTAAAAAATGGCAAATTCATCGGTCCTCCCTTGGTGATCGCGGCAAAGAAAATACTGGCCAAACATCAATTGATCCAAAAAGGATAATCCATGAGTAAAAAAGTCATCATCGTTGGTGGAGAAGGTAATGGTGGTGTTGTGGCCGCTTGTATCGAGGATAACCGTATCAGGTTTAATGATCACGAATGGGAAGTAGCGGGATTCATTAATGATTTCGAGAAAGGGAAAACCATAAACGGATACCCGGTCCTTGGGGGTACCGATGAAATCGATGGAATCTTGAAACATGATTACTACTTTATTTATGCCATACACATGATTGGAAGAAATGTAAAAAGCGAAGAAGTATTCCATCAGATGAATATCCCCCTTGACCGATTTGCAACCGTTGTTCATAAAACAGCTTTTATCGCCAACAATGCGGTTCTGGAGCCTGGCGTATTTGTAATGTCAAATTGTTATGTAGGTCCCGCGTCGAAAATTGGATTTTGTACGCTTGTCATGGCGAACGCTCTTGTCGGTCACAACACGACCGTAGGGCCATTGTGCCATTTCTCTGTTGGATCAATAACTAGTTCATACATTACAATTGGAAAAGTATCAGATGTTTCCTTGGGAGCTAAGGTTCTCGAAAAACGAAATATCGGGAATTACGCAGTTGCAGGTGCAAATTCGTTGATTACCCATGATATCCCTGATTATGAAATCCATGTTGGAAGTCCTGCTAAATTCTTGAAGAGAGTTCGCCTGGATTGAAATGATCAAATTTCTTGATCTTCAAAAAATCAATAATCAGCATGCCGATTAACTCAAAAAGATAGCAACTGAAGTCATTGACTCCGGTTGGTATCTGCTTAGCGAACGAATTAAACATTTTTGAAGCCAATCTGTCATCCTTTGTAGGCGTCCGACAGGCAATTGGTGTAGCCAATGGCTTGGATGCCGTGCGCCCGATCCTGAATGCGTATATTGAATCGGGGGTGATGAAAGAAGACGATGAAATTATCGTCCCAGCCCATACATATATTGCGAGCATACTTGCCATAACGGATAATCGGTTGAAACCTGTTCTGGTTGAACCAGATATTCATACCTACGACCTTGACATATCGCTTCTAGAGCAACATCTTACGGAACGCACCCGTGGCATAATGGTGGTTCACCTTTATGGACAGGTTTGTTGGAGTGAAGAACTGGAAGCTATAGCCAAACACCGCAACCACGGAATCATCGAAGACAACGCCCAGTCCGTCGAGGCTCTCTGGCATGGGAAACGAACCGGTTCACTTGGAGATGCGGCAGGATTCAGTTTTTACCCGGGAAAGAATCTGGTATCTTTACCTATTACTGAGATGATACATAATGAAGTGTTGAGCTTGCCGATTCGCCCCGTGATGAAAATGGAAGAAGTTATTTCGATTACAAAACTAATCAATGAATAACGGTTTCCATGAAACAAAAAGTAAATTATTTATTTAAGAACGAAATGATTGTGACAAGTTTTTATACGGGTATCGGAACGGTTATTGCCCAGTTTTCAGGTTTGGTTGTCTCAAAAATAATCGCTGTCGCATTGGGCACTTCGGGTGTGGCAATGGTCAGTCAGTTCATAGACTTCATTACTATGAGTACTTCGATTGCGACGGGAAGTATACAGCATGGTGTTGTAAAATATGTGGCCGAGTTTAAAAATAATCGGGAAGAACTGGCAAAAGTGTTCTCAACCTCTTTAAGGATTACTCTGTTTTCTGGGGGGGTATTGGGAGTTCTGATTTTTATTTTTTCTGATTCTCTTTCATATTTATTGTTTCAGAAATCTGATTATATTTTTGTATTAAGAATATTTGCAGTAAACATTGTTTTATTTGGATTAAATACATTACTGATAAAAATCTTAAATGGATTAGGTGAAATCAAAAAACTGGTTTCTGTAACTATTTCCAACAGCCTTTTCGGGTTGTTTATTACATCATCGGCAGCTTATTTTTTTGGTTTAAAAGCAGCATTAATTGCCTTGAGTTTCTCCCAATCGGTAGTATTATTTATCTCTTTACTTTATATTAAAAAATCGGATTGGTTCAATTGGAAGATGTTTAAGTTATGGTTCGACAAAACAAATGTCATCAGGTTCCTCAAATTTACTTTGATGGGTATTTGCCTAATGGTTTTTCCTCCCCTTGTCAATATTGGTATAAGAAACTATATCATCGATAATCTGTCGGAAGGACAAGCAGGAATATGTAGCGGATTATGGAAAATATCCAACTCTTATCTGAGCATAATTACATTGACCCTCTCCTATTACTATTTGCCCAAACTTTCGAATCTAACTGACAAATCTCTGATTCGCAGAGAAATCATTAATGGCTACAAAATTCTACTGCCAGCTTTATTTACTATTATCGTCGCGATATATGTATTAAAAGAGAATATCATTCTATTGGTTTATACAAACAAGTTCCTGGAAATGAAGCCCTTGTTTACCATGCAGCTTATTGGTGATTTCTTTAAAATAGCAGCTTTCCTTCTTTCATATTTGATGCTGGCGAAAGCAAAAACAGTTATGTTTATAGTTACTACTGTAATCTTTTCATTTTCAAACTATATGCTTTCGGTTCTTCTATTATCAAAAATGGGTTTGAAAGGAATCGCTTATTCGCATGCCATCCAATACGGGTTGTATCTTTTGACCATGATATATTTACTTAGAGATTATATTTATGAAAAGCATAAATAAGCCCATGGTCTCTGTTACTATTTCTGCATATAATCATGAGAATTTTGTTGAAAAAACAATTCTAAATATAGTAAATCAGAGTTACGGATTCGAAAATATCGAATTATTAACCATCGATGATTGTTCAACGGATAACACTGGAAAAATCCTACGCGAATTGAGCGAAAGGTATCATTTTACCTTTATTCAAAACAAAAAAAACATTGGAGTTGTAAAAAATAAAAATACACTTCTCAGAATGGCTTCAGGTAAGTATGTAGCCGGTTGTGCTTCGGATGATTACTGGCATCCCGAAAAAATTGAAAAGCAGGTTACTCTGATGGAAACATTAGGTGATGAATATGCGGTTTGCCATACTATTGCTTATATTATTGACAAAAATGATAAATTATTGTTCTTTCAGAATAAAGGAGTTCATTTCCAGGAAAATATATTCCCCAGAATATTGATAGATAACGGAATTGTTGCGCCGTCTACTCTGATTCGTAGAAAAGTTTATAATGAAATAGGATTTCACGATGAGAAATTACTGTTTGAAGACAGGGAGATGTGGATAAGAATTGGTTTAAGATATAAATTTGCATTTATTAATGAGCCTTTGGTTTATCGGCGGCAAATATCAAATAACCTTTCTCGTGACATGAATTCTTTTTATATTACTCATTCTGCAATATTTGAGAAATACAAATGTTATTTTGAAATGTACAATTTAATTGGGGAGTATCATTATCTCATGTTCGTATATATGTCTGCATCCGATTTTAAAATATCCGTAAGTCATTTAAAAAAATGCAAAAAACTAATTTTCCAAAAGACATCATATAGAGCTTTTATGAAACTTTTTACTCCTAAAATATTATTTTCCTCAAAAATAGGCTTCAAAATTCGGAAATTTCTTAAAATATGGTAATGAGTCTTCTTAAAATATAGATACTAATATATGAATCAAATTAAAACTAAAGACAAATTCAAAGCTTTTATTATTGCAATGTGTGTATTTTTATCCTTGCAACCTTATATTGTCTGGAGCATTAAGGAGTATATGAATGCCATTTTGGCAATAATTCTTTTTTTAACAACGTTTTGTTATTTCAAGTTTTTGCCAAAAAAAAAGAATGTTCAAATTATTATTTTTTTTGTTATATGCATTGTCTATTATTTTGTTGGAGGCACCACCTATAAGGGTTTTTCTTTGTTTTTTTCATTACCACTATTTTTTTTACTGTTACCCGATAATATTAAATGCAATGTTTTTGAAAAATTTATACAAATTCTGGCTGTTGTCCTATTTGCAGGTTTAATAACATATACTTTGAGATTTATATTTAGTTTGCCATTTTTTACAATTCCGGCGTTAAATGCTTTGAAAGTTGATAATTATTCCGTTTATTTATTTGATATTAATATATCGCGATTCTCTTTCCGATATTTTAGTGTTTTTGACGAACCAGGTGTGGTTGGTACTGTTTGTGCTATATTAATTTCTTATAAAGCTATTGAAATAAAAACATTTCAAGGGAAGGTTATTCTTCTGTCTGGATTGTTAAGTTTTTCTTTAGCCTTTTACATAATACTAATTTTTAATTTAATTTATTATTTTAATAAAAAGCATATAATTCTATTCGTTTTGATTTTTTTTACTTTATCCTTTTTACCTGAAGACAACGTGATTAAGATCAGTATTATTGAAAGATTACAATTTGCAGATGGACAATTAAGTGGAGATAATCGGACAGTTAAGGCATTTGACAATAACTACGAATATTTTTTAGAAGAAGGAGGTCGTGATTTATGGTTTGGAAGAGGGGTTTTGGCTGATCAATATGATGATATCGATAATGCGGGTGGTTCGAGTTACAAATATTTAGTATATAGGCATGGAATTGTGGGTGTAATGCTTTTTATAGCCTTTTTTACATTTGTAACTCTGTCCATAGCACCAATAAAACGGGGCTATTTTTATTTAATAGTTTTTATTCTTCTGGCTTACCAGAGGATAAACATTTTATTGTTGTATAACATTGCACTTTTTGTTGGTGGTTTAGTTAAGATTGCATATGATGATATTGATTTATATAATAAAAAGATCACAATATTTGATGATTGGAATTATTAAATGAGAAACTCAATTATTAAATTTTGTAAATTAAATAAGGCAATTTATGAATCAAAATAAATTTATTGTATTACTATTGCCAATGAAGGAACATTCTGAAAGAGTGCCGAATAAGAATCTCAAGAAATTTTGCGGAAACCCATTATATCATGCTATTATAAAGGTGGTATTAAAAAGCAAATATATAGATGAGATAATCGTAGATACTGATAGTGAAGAAATAAAAAAAGATGTTAAAAAAAACTTTCCGTCTGTCATTATTATAGATAGACCAGAAAAGAACATTGGTGACAATGTTCCAATGAATGATGTGATTGAGTATGATTTAACGAAAATAAATGGGGATATTTTTATCCAAACTCATAGTACCAATCCAATGCTATTAACAACAACATTAGATAATGCAATAGAAAAGTTTATGCAATTAAGCGATGAAAATGATTCTATTTTCTCTGTAACTAAAATACAGACAAGACTATATTGGAAAAATGGAAGTCCAATTAATCATAATCCTCAAGAATTACTTAGGACGCAAGATTTGCCTCCGGTTTATGAGGAAAATTCAAATTTTTATATTTTCACAAAAGATTCTTTTTTCAAAGCAAAAGGGAAAAGAATCGGACGAAAACCCTTTATGTTCGAGATTGACAAAATAGAAGCAATTGATATAGATGAAGCGCATGATTTTATTATTGCAGAGCAGTTATATAAACAATTTAGAGAAAATAAATGCACTAAATATAAAAGCAAATGATAAATTTATCACATAAAAAAAACATTTTAAAAGGAAAACTATTAAAAAGGGAATTGTCAATAGGAACATGGTTAACCATTCCTCATCAGTCAATTGTAGAAATCTTATCTACAGCAGGTTTTGAATGGATTGTAATAGACTTGGAGCATGCTGCTATTGATTATCACGCCATGCAAAATATAATTGGTCATATTCAAGGAAATGGAATGGAGGCATTAGTTAGGGTTAGTAAGAATGATGAGGTTGTTATTAAACATGCGCTTGATGCGGGTGCAAATGGAATTATTGTGCCAATGATAAAAAATAGATCTGAAGCAACTCAAGCTATAGGATATGCAAAGTATCCACCAGTTGGAAAAAGAGGAGTTGGATTATCACGGGCGCAACATTATGGAATTGGGTTTGATACCTATAAAAAATGGTTAAAGGAAGAAGTTATTATAATCGTACAAATAGAAAATATAGAATCTGTAAATAACCTTGATGCAATTCTAGATGTTGATGGAGTGGATGGAATAATTGTAGGTCCTTATGATTTGTCAGCGTCAATGGGCATGCCTGGAGAATTCGAAAAAGATGAAGTTAAGGAGGTTCTTGAAAAAATTGAAAAAATAACTTTATACAAACAAAAATCTTTGGGATTTCATGTAATCTCATCTAATTATCGCAATATACTAGAAAAAATAGATAAAAAATACAATTTTCTTGCTTTTAGTATAGATTTTATCTTTTTAGGGGATAAAGCAAGAGAAGGAATGAATTTGTTAAAAAAGGAGTTGAAGTGAATTCCAAAGTAATTGTATTTGGAGGAAGCGGATTTCTTGGGCAATATTTAGTAAATGAATTAGGAATAAGAGGTTATGATGTGACAATTGTTGACATAAATCCTTCACAGAATTTAAATGATAAGAAATTTATTTGTTGTGACATCTTGGATAGAGAAAAAGTATTATCGTTTCTATCTAAAGAAAATTGTGATTTTATTTTTAATTTAGCTGGTTTTGCCAATCTTGATAATGCAAATAATAATCCTTGTCAGGCAATTAATTTAAATGTGATTGGCAATATTAATATTATGGATGGAGCTTTGTTGTCAAAATGTGAAAGATTTATTTATGCAAGTAGTACCTATGCCATGAGTAATAAAGGGTCTTTTTATGGAATTTCTAAATTAGCTTCTGAAAAACTTATTGAAGAATATAATCAAAGGTATAATTTAGCTTATACGATTTTACGATATGGTTCTATTTATTCTGAAATACCTTTCGAGAACAATTACATTTATTCTCTGGTGGAGAAGGCCATAACTACAAAAAGTATTGTTCATGGAGGAGATGGTCAAGAGGTAAGAGAATATATCCACGCATCAGATGCTGCAAGATTATCTGTTGATGTTATTGAATCTGATAAATATGTAAATCAGCATATTATTCTTACTGGAAACGAAAATATGAAACGAATTGAATTATTTCAATTAATTAAGGAAATACTAAATGAAGATATAGAAATAATACTTAACAATGGCGAATATAAGCATCATTATAGATATACTCCATATTCTTTTACTCCTTTGTCGAGTAAAAAATTAGTTGCTAATCCTCATATTGATATGGGACAAGGAATTTTAGAATGTATAAGAAATGTATATAAAAATAATTTGAAAGATGAATGATTATTTTACTATATATTCTTATAAAAATGAAGATGAGTGGAAAAGCTCTCTATTAGATAAATTTTGCAAGATTATTATAGATAGATTAATGGTCAAAGATGAACTAAATATTGCTGTTTCAGGAGGGAAAACACCAATTCCTTTTTTTAATTATATTTACGAAAAATGGCATGAAAATAAGTCCTGGATTAATAGGTTGGATAAAATTAATATTTTTTGGGTTGATGAAAGGCAAGTTCCTATTAGTCACCAAGATTCAAATGCGGGTAATTTTAAAAAAATAATAAAAGAATTGCCATTTAATTTATTCATTATAAAAGGTGATACAGAAGACATTGCTAAAGAAGTAATAAGATATGATCATTTAATTAGAACAAAAATTGCAGGTGCCAATTTTGATTTAATTGTTTTAGGTATTGGTGAAGATGGGCATATTGCTTCTCTGTTTCCAAATACATCTGGGTTAAATAATGAAAATGATTTAATTATTGCAAATAGTATTCAAGAAAAAAATCTTAAACGTTTTACCTTTACCTATAAACTATTAAACAAAAATGAAAGGCTTTGGATTTTAATTTCTGGTAAAAAAAAGCTGCAATTAATAGAGGATTTTAGAAATGAAATCTCTCAAAATTATCCATTTGAAAAATTACTTTATGAAAATAAGCATAAAACAGAAATATATTGTTATGAATAGTAAAGCATGATAAGAAATATTTTATTTGATTTTGATGGTGTTTTAGCTGAATCTGTAAATGTGAAAACACAAGCATTCAGAAAATTATATGAACCTTTTGGTGAAGAAATTGCAAATAAAGTGGTTGAACATCATTTGAAAAATGGAGGAGTCAGCCGCTTTGAGAAATTTAAAATCTATCACTCCTGGGTGGGATATTGTATTTCAGAAAAGGAAGTAAAGGATTTGTCGGATAAATTTTCTGAAATGGTTTTAAAAGGCGTTATAAATGCTCCTGAAGTAAAAGGTACTTATGAATTTTTAAATAATTACTATTTAAAATATAATTTATGGATAATTAGCGGTACGCCAACTGAAGAGATGAAAGCTATTGTTAAAGAAAGAGGTTTGGAGAAATATTTTAAGGAAATATACGGTTCTCCAAAAAAGAAATATGAATGGACTGAATATGTAATTAATAAAAATAGTTTAATCAGATCAGAAACTGTTTTGATTGGTGATGCAAAATCAGATCATGAAGCTTCATTACATTCGGATCTGCATTACATTTTAAGAGAAACAGCGGAAAATATTGATTTGTTCAAAAATTATAAAGGTTTAAGAATTAAAGATTTAACAAATTTACTTGAAATATTAAAATCACTATAAAATGAAAGTATTATTGACATCAACATCGTTTATGGATACTCCCGGGAAGCATCAGGAATTATTAGATAGGCAAGGATTCACAGTAGA
>JAFGOZ010000582.1 GCA_016926235.1 Bacteroidales bacterium
GATGTTGTGTTGAAAGAAGAGGCTATTGGACTGGCAGAGGTTGTGGTAGTTGGATTTGGAACGCAGAAAAAAGTAAACCTGACCGGTTCAGTGTCTGCTATTGGATCAGAAATGCTCGAACAGCGGCCGGTAGCGAATGTTGTGCAGTCCCTGCAGGGGATTGTTCCGGGGCTAAATATAACACAGAATACCGGTGGTGAAATGGGTAGGAATCCAACGATCAACATTCGTGGTATTACCACAATCGGGCAGGGTTCGAGTGGTAATCCCCTGATCCTGATAGATGGGATGGAAGGCGATATCAATACCCTTAATCCTCAGGACATCGATAACATCTCTGTTCTTAAAGATGCGGCCTCATCGTCCATTTATGGTTCCCGGGCCCCATTCGGCGTTATCCTGATTAATACCAAAAAAGGAAAAACCGGTGCAGCTCAGGTTAGCTATAACGGCAGCCTTCGTTCAAACAGCCCGATATCAATACCGCGTATGGTTGATTCATATAAATTTGCATTATACTTTAATGATATGCAGATGAATAGCGGTAAAAATCCATATTTTGGTGATGAATGGCTTCAACGGATAAAAGATTTTCAGGATGGTAAGATTCCTCCAAATATTTATAATGGTATAGTATACCCGATGACGACTATTGTAGATCCTTCTAACCCTAACGTATGGGCCAATGGATACGCTGGGGGGAATGACAATGTTGACTGGTACAAAGCACTCTATCATGAATCAGTGATGTCACAGGAACACGCCTTAAGTGCAAGCGGAGGTAGCGAAATTGTGAATTATTATGTATCTGTAAATTACCTGGACCAGCCCGGATTAATGAAACTGGGCGGCGACCATAATGACCGTTTTACGGCAACCGGAAAGTTCAACGCTAAATTATCTGAAAAGGCATCCATTACTTACATTAGCCGCTTTACCAGGTTCGAATTCGAACAACCCTCGAGTTACCGGGGCAGGAACGATTTTTGGTTTGCAGAACAGGCCTGGCCCATGTTACCTTTATATGATCCCAACGGATATTATTTATCATCACCTTCGGCAGCTTTGTTTATAGCCGATGGGGGAAGAGAGAAACAGCAGAATGATAAATTATATCAGCAGGTAAATATAACTCTTGAACCTTTGAAAGGTTTGAAAATCTTTGGGGATATTAATTATAGTATCAGCGATATTTTTTATCATCTTGATCAACAAAAACTATATAACCATGATGTACAAGGAAATCCGATGCTTTATTCGAGTGGTAACTATGTAACCGAAAATGCCAACCGGGCAAATTTTTTCAGCCCGAATGTTTATACCGAATATTCAACCGCTTTTGGAGATCATTTTATCAAAATAATGACAGGCTTCCAATCGGAAAAATATAAATACCGCAATCTTTCGGCAAGGAGAGAAGGTATAATTGCCCCTTCATTGCCGGTAATCAATATCACTTCAGGCACGGACAACAGTGGAAAGACCGTTCCACCGCAAGTTTCCGGGGAATACCTGAATTGGGCAACTGCAGGGTACTTTGGCCGTTTAAACTACAATTATAAAGAACGTTATCTGGTTGAAGTTAACCTCCGTTATGATGGTACTTCACGGTTCCGTGAGGATAAGCGATGGAATTTATTTCCGTCAGCTTCATTGGGATGGAATATTGCCCGCGAAGAATTCTGGGGAAATCTTGCCCGGACAATCAATAATTTTAAGATCAGGGGATCGTACGGCGAGCTCGGAAACCAGAATACAACCAGCTATTACCCAACATATTCTGTCATGGGGGTAGGAACTGCCAATGGCAGGTGGTTGATTAACGGGACCCGGCCAAACACCGCATCCGCACCCGGATTAATCAGTTCTGCCCTTACCTGGGAAAAGATCAGGACTTATAATGTTGGAGCTGATATCGATTTCTTTAATAGCAAGCTCTCGGCTACGATGGAATACTATGTCCGATTTACGGATGATATGGTTGGTCCGGCGCCTGAGTTACCTGTCATTTTAGGAACCGGAGTTCCCCGGACGAATAATACAAATCTTAAAACATACGGATTCGAATTGGATTTGGGATGGCAGGATCGCCTGGCTAATGGATTTGCATACAGTGCTCATTTTACATTATCTGATTCCAGAACTAAAATACTGAAGTATCCAAATCCTGCTGAAATTATAGGTTACGAGAATAACTGGCAGGGAGCGGTATTATATAATTTGTATCGCGATGGAGAAACATACGGTGAAATATGGGGATACACTACCATTGGCATTGCAAAAACTCAGGAAGAGATGGACGCTCATCTGGCATCATTACCCAATGGGGGACAGGATGCATTTGGTTCAAACTGGGGAGCAGGCGATATCATGTATAAAGACCTGAACAATGACGGTAAAGTTTCACGGGGTTCAGGCACTGTTAATGATCCGGGCGATTTAAGTGTGATCGGGAATATAACCCCCCGTTACCTGTTCGGGCTGAACCTGGGAGCTGACTGGAAAGGCTTCGACTTTACTGCTTTCTTTCAGGGAATCATGAAACGGGATTATTTTAACAGAGGATATATGTTTTGGGGTGCCGGCCGATCGATATGGGAATCAACTGCACTTGAGGAGCATCTTGATTACTTCCGTAATGATCCTGACCACCCACTTGGGTTAAACATGGATTCATACTATCCCAGACCTGATACTCCTGAAAGCTGGAGTGGACTAACCATGGGGAAAAATCATGAAGTCCAGGACAGGTATCTGCTAAATGCAGCCTATATACGCTTAAAGAATTTAACCATTGGTTATACTTTGCCTAAAGAAATTACCAATAAAGTAAGGGTACAGAAGATCAGGTTGTATTTCTCAGGTGAAAATCTGTTGACAGGCACCAACCTGACAAAAATATTTGACCCTGAGTTAATTGATAATCCAAATAATGGAGGGAATGCATATCCATTATCTAAAGTCTATTCATTTGGTGTAAATCTAAATTTCTAAGAGATGAAAAATACATTAAACATATTCAAATTAACGGCATTGTGTGCTATAAGCCTGTTATTTCTTAATGCGTGCAATGATTTTCTGGATGAGGAACCCTTGTCAAATATTACCCCGGATAATTATCTGAATGAAGAGTCACAATTAGCTGCCTATGCCATAAATCTTTATGATTTTAACACTCCTAATTTTCAACAGGCTAATATTATTGCAGCTGACATAAATTCGGATAACCAGGCAAGTGTTTATTCTAATGTCTCCAGGTTTGTCCCCGGACAATTTAAGGTTGGGCAAACAGGTGGCGACTGGGAATTTTCAAACATTTACCGGTGCAATTATTTCCTGAGAACAGTTTTACCCAAATGGAAGACTGGTGAAATCACAGGTAACAGTACCAATATTGACCATTATATTGGTGAAATCTATTTACTCAGATCCTATAATTACTTTCTGAAACTTCAGGCACTGGGTGATTTCCCAATCGTGAGGACGATCCTTCCCGATCAAAAGGATGTCTTGACCGAGGCAAGCAAAAGGTCACCACGTAATGAAGTAGCCCGTTTCATTCTATCGGATCTCGATTCCGCCATCATACTAATGCGAACAATTTCCCCTGATGGCAAAAACAACCGGTTATCAAAGTCCTGTGCCCAGCTGTTCAGTTCGCGTGTTGCACTCTACGAAGGTACCTGGCTAAAATATTTTAAAAATACCGCATTTGTTCCCAATGGCCCGGGTTGGCCTGGTCAAGATAAGGATTACAATGCCGGTTATAATTTCCCTTCGGGAAGTATTGATGGTGAAATCGATTTCTTTTTAACGAAGGCAATGTCTATGGCCAAGGAAGTTGCTGATGTTGTTCCGCTTACAGAGAATACAGGAATACTTCAACAGTCACCGTCTGAACCGATAAATCCTTTCTATGATATGTTTTGTCAGACCGACATGTCTATTTACCCTGAGGTTCTTTTATGGAGAGATTATGACATGGGAGTCGGTGAATATCATAATCAAAATGAAGTAATGCATGAGGGGTCCATTAATATAACAAGAGGATTCGTTGACAATTTTCTGATGGCTAACGGGTTGCCTGTTTATGATCCTTCATCCGGATATGTAGGGGACGATTCCGTTCACATGGTACGAATTGATCGGGACAGCCGTATAAATTTATTTCTTAAAGAACCCGGACAGTTAAATGTTCTGTATCCTACAACACTCGATACATGGGCCGTGCCTGTTGAGCCATACCCGACAATCATCACCGCGGGAGGAGCTTTTCAGAGGTCGTCAACCGGGTACAACATCCGTAAAGGGCTAAATTTTCATGCAGAAACCGTTGTAGGTAACAAAAATACTACCGGTATAATGGTTTTCAGGGCAGCAGAAGCTTATCTGAATTATATAGAGGCTTGTTATGAGAAGAACGGAAACCTTGACGGTACTGCACAATCGTACTGGCAGTCAATCAGGACCCGGGCCGGCGTTGATCCTGATTTCAACAAAACAATTGCTGCAACCGATATGGCCGAGGAGCAAAGAAATGACTGGGCTGCCTATTCAGCCGGTCAATTGGTCAATGCAACCCTGTACAACATTCGTCGTGAAAGGCGTTGCGAATTTTTGGGCGAGGGTATGCGCTTACCGGATCTGCTCAGGTGGAGAGCAATGGATCAAATGATCTCGACTCCTTACCACATTGAAGGATTTAAACTTTGGGGACCGATGCAAAATTGGTATGCCGCCGGTGATCTTAAATATGGGATTGGTGATGCCAGTAATGTTTCCGATCCCACATTAAGCGATTATCTACGGCCTTATGAGATAAACCCAAACTTTGTTGCATACGATGGGTTCAGGTGGAATATGGCACATTATTTAAATCCGATCGCAGTACAACATTTTCTGATTACAGCAGACAACGTTGGAAGCGTTTCAAGTTCACCCATCTATCAAAATCCCGGATGGCCGATTGTTGCCGGAGAGGGACCGACAGAATAACGGTCTACGGCAGTGAAGATTAGCTCTTGTCGTTTTTTTTAACAGGAAGGAAGGTATTCCAGTGCCTTCCTTCTTTTTTTAAATTCCAAAGAGTTAGAAAATGTTAAATGAAATCTATCTAATAATCTATAATATGCCACATATAAATTTATGATAAACAACAGACTGTACCGATAGGTCTTCCTCTCTTATTTATAAGAGATCCGGATAGATTGTTGCCGCTGCTATAAAAACAGCTCAGCGCTAAATAAAAGGTATGTAATGTTGATAAGTTCAAAAATGACTGTCTTCAATTTAGAATAATTGAGACAGTCATTTTAATATGTTTTACGACAGAAATAATTAAAAAGCATTTTAATTCTTAAACTGGAACAAAGCAGTGGTGTGAAAAATTTTATCAAATTTAGGATACATAGCCTTCTCTCCGAATTTAGAATCATGGTACAAATTTTCATGGAA
>JAFGOZ010000583.1 GCA_016926235.1 Bacteroidales bacterium
AGGCTTCTAAATCTATCCTCCATGATTCTAATATTAATTTCCGCTAAGATAAGCATATTCATGGTATTTGCAATGTGCCTAATTCAATAATTGAATTAATTGCAATGTCGTCCTCTTTGCGATTAGTTATTAAAAAATCAGATTTTTGCAGTGGTGTTCTTCCAAAGATTAAATGGTAATATTCATCCTTTAAATTATATGGATTCTTTGGTAAGTCTTGGTTAGGGTAGTTTAATAAAAGTAATTCCGAATTACTATTCTTTGAAATGGCAACGATTTTTTCAAGATTCTTCATGCAAATTTCTTGATACGATTTAAAATTATATAAACTCATTTCTTCAGACATTGGAACAAGCTTAATATCATCAAGGATAATTTGTCTATCTTTAATGGTTAACAAGTGCATAAAAAATCTATAAGTCTTCAAATTACTCAATACATTATTAATCTTATTTCGTAAAGATACTTGCCGATTAGTCTCTTCTATGTCAAGTTGAAAATCATTATTATTTGCATTCCATCCAGTCAAAACCAACATAATTGAAGGCTTTGTACATTCTTTTATTATTGAGGCAACTGAATAAAGAGCATATGAACTACTACTACCAGGTATCCCAAGATTTACAACTTCAATATTATTTATTCCATTTTTCCCTAAAAGTTTTTGAAGTAACATTGGGTATGAATCCTCTCTTGATAAACCCTGACCATAGGTAAAAGAATCGCCAATACAAAATATAATTTTCTCTTTTTTATAATCATATTCAAATATGGTTTTATCTTTACTTAATAAATACTTTGAAATAGATAGACAAATCTCAGTTATTATAAGAAGCGAGATAATAGCTACTGAAAAAATTGCAATTTTCTTTGGAACATTTACCTTGAAAAATTTCAATATATTATTATACATAGTCAATAATTCTTTATTATTCTGACACAAATAAATTTTTAATGTAAACTGTTCCAATTCCTGCTATAATACCAATTTGCATATGAAGAATAATATAATACCGTTGCCAAGGCAATGAATTTGTAAATAACAATATAGCTGCCGGGAAAAAGAACCAGACGAGAAGAATTATTAAATCTTTTCGTTTCCTTTTATAAATTTGCAAACATGAAGCTACTAATCCTTTAAAAAACAATAATATTAGAATAACACCCCGAAGAATCCCTCCATCATTACCTCTAAAATATGATTTTTCATATTCAATAATTTGGTTGCGAATTGTAGCATAATTTTTCCAATTAGAAACTTCAAAATATTGTGCTTTAGAAAAAAAAGATTCCTTGATCAATAGAATTATGCTTTCTTTAAAGGAATTAATCTTATCTATTTGGCTATTTTGCAACTCCATTAACCATAGTCTTTCAGAATATAATATTTTAAACGGTGCAAATGCAGCCACAATACCAAGTAAAACAATGAAAATAATAAGAATTTTAGTCCCCAAAGAAATGTGGTTCTCCTGAGAATATAAATTTGAACTTGAGAATAATATCAAGACAAAAACTAAAAAAGACAAATTAATTACTAATGCATTCCACCAGATTGGCGTTATCCAGATGTAAAATACAAAGATTAGAATAAAAGATTGTACTTGAACAAAAGTTGTTTTCTCACGTAATATTGATTTTAAACTTCCTAACTTAAGTAATGAGATTGTGAATAAGGAAACATATGCTATTACTATAACAATTAAAGAAGAATGCTTACTTGCGAATGCCAGAGCGCTAAGCAAACTAAGAATAAAATAATAACCTAACATTTTTTTGTAATTTTTATTAGAATTATTCAATTCATCATATATGAATAGAGATATATATATTATTAGAGATGTGAAAAAAAACATAGCACCTTCTTGAAATGCTCTCAAGCCATTAATAAGCACAGCAGGAGTACTGATAAAAACTAAAATACTAATCCATGCTGCTAAATGTGAATTTGTGAGTTTCTTCGTGATTAAGAACAAAACAATAATACTGAATATTGTAAAAAGTGCAGAAATTGATCTTGCCAATAATAATAGATGATGATTCGGAAGCGAATTACTATTTATATTATAATCAAACATATCGGTACTGTTATCTAAATTATAATCTTCAGGATTCCATTTCCAAAAATCATTAATTTCCGATAACTTATATCCGGCAAGACACCAAGATATCCACACTGAAAAAGGATATATAGAACCTGTTGTAAGTCTCACAAATTGAGCATCATCATATGGCAAATGAAAAATAACTTTTTGAACATTGTGTTCGTGAAAGATATAGTGGTAATCTTTTGAGCTACTGATTAATGTTGCTTCATCTCCATGAAAAGGGGCACTTCTAATCCCGATTAATAGATAAACACTCAAAACAAGTATAATTATTATATCAAATGATATAAGTGTTTTCTTACTGAATTTTAAAAATTTCAATTTATTTTTCATTTTAAATAAAATTAAAATTTATCACTCCCAATATGAATTGAAATATCCACGCAATAATTCTGAATTATCCCTATTATCCCATACTTTAAAATCGCACCACCCATAACAGGAAATTTCCATGTATTTCAATTTTAGCCAATCGGAATAGCCTTTATAGTTTTCTTTATCTAAATCAACAGAGCCAAGAGAGATATAATCTGAATTATTATATCCAATTAACGCAGCATATCTATTCTTATTTAAGGGATTAGGATAAACCATATAAAAGCCTAAATTTTCCCCTTCAACTTTATTTTCACTTATTACAACTCCATTTCTATCAATCGTAAGGGGTAGCTCATCTTTAATCTTACCAATAATTGAGTTTGATTTTTCATTGCCTAAAAGAATTAAATTAGACTCAATAATATCGTAATTACTTATATCATCATCATTCTTAATAGCACAACCATTCCAGTACTTATAATTCCACATAGCAACAAGAGTGTCTCCCAATTCTTTAAGCCTGACATTTTCCTCTAATGTCCCTTTAGTTCCAACAACAATAATAAACTTGTGTGTAAATGCATCGCAAAAGGGACCTTCAATCTTCGAAGTCTTTAAAATTATTTTTCTATTTAATTCATTATTAAATGTAAGAATACTTTTTTTGGGTATCCCTTTAAATACACTCACACCATTTTCATTTATTGTAATTTCTTTATCATTATCATATGGTAACTTTTCAAGATTAACAGAAAAAGAAGTCACATTTTTTGAAATAATGTTTACTTCATTATTAACATCTATCTCAGCCGACAAATTTGCAGTACCTTTTCTGCCAAATTGTAAAATCTCTAACCAATAAGCCTTACTTCCTTTAAGTTGAGCCGAAGAAATTGAAACCTTTTTAGGTGTGTTTACCTTCTTATATTTCAAAAGAAATTTCACTAAATCATCAGAATATTGCGACCAATAATATTGATCAATAACATCATCCAATCTTCTATATTCCAAATTATCCATACCCTTCAATACACAATATTGAGCAAAATTATCGCTGGATTCAACAGGCATATGTCCATCTTTTGAACTATGTATTATTAATAAGGGAATATTTTGTATATTACTTATATAGTTTAATGGCTCTCCGTTTTCAATCCATTCATTTTTAAACCTATATCCGTAAGGATCTTGAAATAATGGTGAAATAAAAGCCATTCCAGCAAGCATATCGGGGTATTTGACTGCTATTTTTAATGCTTTGTGTGCACCTTGACAAGATCCAATAAAATAAATCCTATTCATATCAACCTTATAATCCAAGCAAATTGTATTCAATACTTCAAAGAAGTCGGCCACTTCAATTCCATTAAAGTTGGGAATGCCTACTTCTCGGGCGAAAGGTTCAACAATAATTATGTCGTTGTTATCTGCAACATCTTGCAAATTCTCTATCAGCTGCATATCTGCAACTCTCATGCTCTCAAGATAATGAAAATTACTTCCTACCTTGTAAGGAATCTGAAACACTACTGGGTATTTCTTTTGGATATCAAAATCTCTAGGTATATGTATAATAAAATATTGAGGTTGATTATCAATTTCTGAAACATATGTTCTAACATGAAAGCCAGGAGCATCTATTAGTGATTTTTTTGATTCATCACATATTAAAGAAATGTCCCGATACAAATAAATAATCTTTCTTTGCCAAGACAATTTCTCCGATAAATTTGATCCCCTATTCTGGGGCTTCATCAAATGATGAAACCTTGCTATATTGGCATTTAAATCGTTTCTGTCATTTATGTTTAATTTTAATTTTTCTTTCTCTATCAAGCTTTGAATATTTTTAATAATATCCCCTTTATAAATAAATTGTACAAGAGTATCACTATTAATCTCTAATTTTACAGTATACAATCCATCCTGTAAAGACAATTTTACATTTCGATTATCCAAACCCAAACTATCATAATAGACAGTCAAACTATCATCTTTCATTACTGATAAATAATAATTCCCCAAAGGAAAATTATCATTAAATTCAAGATAAGAACAAGTGTCAAGGAAGCTATTCTTTAAGAAATTCCTATTGAACAATAATGTCTGAATTTTCTGATGCTGCATTAAACCCTTTTTCGTTTTTTTTTCAATCTTGGAGTACATTAACCAGTCTGAAGTGCTATTGAATACTTTAACAAGCAAAAAGTTATCTCCTTTTTTTATTTTTATAGGGATATAGTTTTCATACGCAAAAACAGACACCTCCTTGTCACAATTAAATATTAGTTCATTGTTTAACCATACTTTTGCTCCATTATCACTCGAAAAATTCAAATAGTATTCCGATTCTTCATCTGCCCGAATAATACATCCTAAATAAGCATTTGCATTACATATGGCATCTTTCGCTTCAACAGCACCAAATACAAGATTAATATTTAAAACATCTTCTGGGTTGTTTCCGGTAATACAACGGAACGTTGAATCCAAACCGTACTCCTTCTTTAAATCTTTATAACTAATTTTTGAAAAATCGCCATATTCGATGCTATTCTCATTATTACCAAAAATCGTTAAGTTGTCAAAATTTAGCATATCACCTTTTTCGCTTTGCTTAAATGGGCCTATAACATGCCAATTGTGTAATACCAAACAGCTATCACTATTACGCAAAATATTAACAGCCAATGGCTTATTTTTCATATTTGAACAACCAAAAGAAAAAATAATACTTAATAGAAAACATAATGTCTGAATGAGGTTTTTCATGTTTTTCATTGATATTTTATTAACTAGTCATTCCCCATCCTAACTTGTATTTTTTAACATAAAAGATAGTGATTAAGGTATCGGTTATTGCAATTTGCTCATTATATTTATTCCTTTCAATTATTTTTTCCATTTCTTCAAAAATTTCTTCAATTGCTACTGAATGCAACTTAACTTCTTTGTTCAGTATGGTATTGGCCATTTCAAGGGCTTTGTGCTGCTGGCCGCTTGTATCATAAAGTTTTGCCAATAAATACAGCGGGTAAAACTTGCCCGGGGTCATATTGGCGGCCTGTAAATAGTGTTGTTCTGCTTTTTCGTATTCTTCAAGTGCTTTGTGGCTGTCGCCCATGGCGGTGTACAAAACGTTGTTGCTTTGGTAACTTTTTGCTTGTTCAAGCAGGCTTACCGCTTCGGTATGTTTTTCGGCTATACTAAGGGCTTTGCCATAGTTGATCAGGAACTCGCCGTTGTGCTTTAATACGGGGTAAGCTTTCTCATAGCTGGTAAGGCATTGTACGTACAGGCCGTAGTTGTAGAGGTCCATGGCATCTTTCCAAGTTGTGTGGGCGTTTTTTAATTTGCTTATTTGAGGATAGGCAAAAATTGTTAATAATAGGATGGCGATAGATATTACAGGTTTAAGGTTCCAAGTTCCAGGTTTGGCTGCGCCGTTTGATGCTCCGCTTCGCTTCGCGTTTGACGCTATGCGTTTGATTCCGATTCTCGGAACTTCGCGATGCTTCGTACTCGCTACGCTCATGTTTGATTCCGATTCTATGTTTGAGGTGTTCAATGCGAAATAATTGGCCAGTAAACCCAAACAGGTGATGGCCACCATTTTTATGGGCAGTATTTCGGAGGGGTAGGCGAAGAGGCCGAAGACGAGGATTGAGAGGATTGTAGCCCGAATTATGGTTTCAGGTTTAACTACGCTACGCTCCGTTTCTGGTTTCAGGTTCCAAGTTCCAGATTGGGTTAACCTGAAACTTGAAACTTGAAACATGGAATTAAACACCGCCAAAACAATTCCACCCAACAATAGTAAGCCTATTAATCCATTTTCACTCCATGTGAGCAGCGGTTCGTTAAAGGCGTACTGGTTGTCGTCGGCCACCGTTTCGTACTTGCTACCGGGGTTGTTAAGGAAATAGTCGGCTTGGTAGTCCATGTAATGCGCTTTGAACCTGTCGTGACCCACACCCAACAAGGGCTTGTCTTTGATGATGTTGGCCGTTACTGTCCATATTAACAGGCGGCCATCGGCCGAGTCTTTTTTGTAATGGTAAAGGCCAAGGGTGGTGGCGGCTAAGACTATAACAAGCATTGTGACCAAAACACTGTTTCTTACTCTTATGGAATTGTTGAAAAGTTTGATGCTTCGCGTTTGATGGCTTCGCCGTTTGACGCTTCGCTGTTTGAGAAGTTCTCCTAAGTTGTATTTGTGCCAAGCCAAATAAGCTACACCGGCTATTGCGCCCAACCATGCGGCTCGCGAACGGGCGGCGGGGAGAACCAATAAGATAGAGATGATGGTGATTAGGGTGAGGTATTTTATGATTAAAGGTTTCAAGTTCCAAGTTCCAAGTTGCCAATTAAGTAGGTTTAAGCGTAACCTGAATCGAAGTTCAACGGAGCGTAGCGTAGTTAAACTTGAAATTTGAAATTTTGAATTAATATGCATCCAATACAACCCCACTGCAACAGGGAGTACTGCACATAAGTAGCCCGCGTACGGTCCGGGGTTGAAAAAGCTGCCGGTCATTTTAAAAAGCCCGTGGTGCGAGGGATAACGGCCCCATAACTGCAAGTTGCCATAAACGGCCTGAACCGCCCCACTAATGCAAATTGCCAACAATAGGAACAGGGCATATTTTGTTTTGAGGGTACGCAATATTATATATAAGACTACAAGCCCCAACAGCTCAAAATAGCGCAACGAAAGAGAATGGAATTCCTGCAAAAGATACTTGTTTAGCGTAAGCCAAACCACAAAGGCCAGTAGCAATACATCAATAGCAGTAATATTCAGTTTTAGTTTACCGCTTTTAAAAAGAAATCCAATGGAAGCTATACCTGCCAAGGCCAACATGCCATATAAAAAGTTGAACGATTTTGCCGTTTGTATGCCGTTGATCAAAATATTACTGTTTGATATTGGCAGCAAGACAAGCAGCAGTGCGATGGCTATTTCAGAAATGGGTAAATATTTCAGGTGTAGAGGTGGCATTTGGTTATTTAGGTTTTATGAATAGGAATTCATGGTTTTATTGGTTTTTTTAGAAACATATTTCATTATTATTTTGGTTCAGTTTGCAACAAATATATTTGTGTTGACTGA
>JAFGOZ010000584.1 GCA_016926235.1 Bacteroidales bacterium
AAACGCTGCGCGCGTCTGTTTCCGTTGTAAATAGAAGATGAGAATATTTCCTGGTATCCGACAATGGATTCGCTTGGCGGTGCCGGATCATATTCAGTTGTAACTTCTGCAATATTTGAATAAGCTGAACTTCCCGCTGAATTAACTGCACTGACCCGATATGTATATGACTGATCAAATGCAATATCGGTATCGATATACATTGTCTGATCTGCAGCAACAGTAGCAATTAACACATAACTTTCGGAATTAACACTTCTTTCAATTTCGAAATTTTCCTCATTATTTGAATTATCATTCCAGGTTAATTCAATATTCGGCCCTGCTTCATCAAACAATGCATTTAGAGCATCCGGGGCATTCGGTGGATTTGTTGCAGGAGCAGAACTATTTGATGAGTATGTCAAATAGATGGAATAGATATATGAATTTATACTTGCCATTCCATAATTTTCAGGCATACCATTGGGCCATGATTGAGTTGATCTGGCTCTGCCGGGTGTGCCATAAGTATAATAGATGTTAACATCATTTTCGTAAACCCATGCTGCCCATACAGTTTCTCCCGCAGAAACAAATGCGGGTATTTGTAAATTAACTGACTGCCATCCTGAAGTGTTACTTACACTGGTAACATCTGTTTCACCTATTTTAGTACCAGGCTGTCCCCCTAAAGAATTATATAAACCGTATCGAACATTTCCTGATCCTCCATCATGATACATTGTAATGCTTCGCACATATCCGTCTTCTGGCATCACAATAGGGACTGCTTGTCGATAAGGCAGTGCTATTGAATTCTCGAAAATTGACTCATATCCTGCATTTCTTTCGTCCAATACATTTATACTTATATTCTCAAAGGCATCACCATGACTATTTATAGCATGTGCGGTAAGACTAAATAACCCTCCTTCATCAGATGTCCACTTTAATATGCCAAGATTACTGTCAAAACTCATGGAAGGTGTCATATTTGTTAATGACAAAGTCGGAGTTTCAGTACCTACTGCATGAAGGTCAAGGTATATTTCTTCGCCAATTTCAATCTCGAAATCCCGTGCATTTAATATTTGTGGTATATCTGGTGTCAGATTTAAAGCTTCTAATATTGCATCAATCCAAACCTGGGCCATTTTGTCATAACCCCTGGGAGTCAAATGATACCTGTCATGCATATCACCGGCAGGATAAGCATTATAAATAATCCCTGCACCGGTTTCCATATCGACCAAATATAAAGATGTATCCAAACGGGAATTAAACAGATTTTCAATGTTATTATTGTAAACAGTTGTCTGGTCATTGACAGGACTTTCATTCACTATTTTTGCCAGTATTGTTTTAGTATTAATATCATTTCTGGCTTTATAGGCATCTATTTCGTCAAGAATAAGCAATAATGTATCAGCACTTGCAGAACTGCGATTTGTTCCAATATGCAGGAGAATAACATCAGGCAGGTATGTATCTAAGTATGGACCTGGTGTTTCCTGTATATTTTCGAGTTCATTATAACCTGTTTGCAATAAGCGTAATAGCTGACCCGGTTTCATTCCCGGAAAACCTCCATTCTGAGGATCGGGGAATATAGCATTACCTGAAGATTCACTTCCCACAAAATTAAAATCGATACTGCATTCATTCAACATGTTATACAGGTATCCTCTATACCCTGGTCTTTCGGTAGTTGGCCTGTTTTCTATAATGTAAGCATCGAATGTTAAAGAGTTACCAAATGGTAATATTCTGATACTGGGATCAGCTAAAGGATCATCGGTTACAGTAATGTTTGCTTCATAAGGTACATAGTTATGTCCCGAAATAGTAAGTGTAATATTGTTAATACTTTCATCAGCCGGTTCGGGTAAGCCGATGATACCGGAACCGTTGTCGAGCTGGCAAACAGCAACAAGTTTATCATCAAAACATACAGTTGCAATACCATTCGGACAATTGGATGAGCTGATTGTTATTGTTGAGGTACCAATCTGGATCACTTCATCATGTGTAGCATTTATCCGGGTTGGTAGTGCAGTCCAGATTTTCATAGCCGGATCTCCAAAGTAGTGATACAAATGAAAATGATCTTCATCAGCCCAGCCAGATGGATCATATGTTTCCATCATTCTGATCAGACCCTGGATCATTACATCACCCATTGAGTAAATTGGTTCGTGAGGTGTTATCGGCCCTGATTCGCCAAGAACTCCCAAATCCGGGACTAATCCCGGATCAGACCATATTGCATCCATTATTCCAATAGTAAAAGCATCGTTGAATCCACTTCTCGTTACTGCAGTGGCAGCAACTATACCTGCAGCACCACCGTTCGGATGGTACAGGAGCTTCTCGGCAAAACAAATATATGGTGTACTATTCATAAAAAAACCGCTTCCACAATTGATACTAAATACAACCGGCATTTCATTTGTGCTGGCTAATTCATCCAAATCACTGATATCTATCGCAGGACTAAACCATCCACCTACATGACCATGATCACGATGAAACATATATAGACGGCCAGCATTTAAGGAGTTGATAATATCGTTACTACTGCCATTCCAGGGATAACCGTTTTGCTTTAGATATTGTGGAGGTATTTGAGTAACACCTGAATAGTATGCGCTAAAACTTTGAGGAATCACGTCCGGTTCCGTATGCAGAATAATGTCACTTGAAAAACCCTGATTTTGCATGTATTCATGCATCTCTATTGTAGTTCGCGCATATCTTCTGTCTGAAACTCCGTTTCTTAACGAGTCCTGGAAATAGCCTGCATGAATTCCTTTGGTATAGAATGTTGGATCAGTTGGGGGATTCTTTTCATACTGAATAATTTTTTGTATTACAGTCATAGCTTGTGGAGCGTTTTCTACTGGTATCCTGCCATGTGCCATTTCAGGAAAATAGTCATTTGGTCCATCCATGCATGCGTAATAGTTGGTACTATAAACTTTTAGAACAGGGTTAAGATAACGGTTTTCATAATAAAAGTCAGGTACATCAACATGATCACCTAAAATTGTCAAATAAGATGGTCGTGGAGTTGTATTATAATAGAGGTTTTGTATTGCAGATTTAACCTGGGCAACAGTCCAGTTTGCCTGCGATAAAATATATACTTCATAGCCAAGCTGCTTCTTCCATTGTGCCAGAGTATTAGCTGATTCTATGAATTCTGGTGTAGTAACGATAACATATCCTGATGCATCAATTGCCACAGCAGCTTTTTCATATTTAAACTCAGGAGCATTAAGAACAATATTGTTAATAATAGGTACATCATTTATCCCTTTTGTTGTCTTTTTACTGAAACTTGTACCATGGTTAAAACTTATCCTGAACTTTACAGAGTGATATATACGTACTGTTTTTTTAACAGGATTATACTGGACGGGCATGAATCTGACAAAAGCAATTGGTACATCTTTGAAATTTTGAATTTCGTCAATGCTTACAATTTCAACCGGGTAATAATTATTACTGTTATAAACCTTTTGATTGATCTTAAAATCTGTACTCTTCCTTGTTATTCCATCGCCAGGGTATTCCTGTGCAGGGTAGATGTTCAATCCCTTATATTCAGAATATTCTGATTCAACTATGGTTACTGTTGGTATTACCCCGTGTGGTAAAGCAATTTTTTCTGTTCGTAAAGGTAATGCGGGGGAACCTATTTCGTTACTTAAACCAAAGCCTTCTATTCGAAGAACATCATAAGAATATTTCTCATGCGATAGTTCAGAAACCTCAAAACCAGGAATTTTATATTCGATGAAAAGACTTTGATTATCAATTTTTTTTGTGGCTCTTAAAGGCTTTTTATATACCACGGAAGGTTTTACTTTATTATTCTCTAATGTGAAAAATTTAGTTTGTGCTGAGGTTGTGTTGCTTCTAACTATTGTTAATAATAATAATAATAATCCGGCAACGATTTGGTATATTTTAATTCTTTTCATAGTTAATGAATTAACGGTTTGATCTGTTAATGAAAATATCAAAAAAGGTTCTAAGGCAATAATTCGTGAAAGGTAAAAAAGAAATCAGATTAATAAGAAATGATATTTATAAATGACCTTTTTATTTTGATAAGTTAATCATGTTTAGTGACGATTAAAAAGTTGTTTATTTCCCGCTCTGTGCGCTGTTTTCAGAAATCACCAACGTGCTTAATTAACTGTGTAATTTAGAACTTATTTATACCGGGTTCCGATAGCTTTTTAATATAAAGTAATAATGAATTTCAGTTATATGTATTAAGATTAAAATGAATCCGATATTTTTGCTTATTCAGATAATTCCTTTAATATTTTTAAATATTTCAAGGAATTTTTGAGTTTTCTAATTAAAATGAAAAAAAATCAGCCATGAAAATCAACCGAATTCAAATCATCCTTATCATAATTTTGATATCATGCATGATCTCATGTAAGCAAAGCGGGACTGACACTGCCTCAGCTGATATACAGAAAGATAGTGTTGCCATTAACGAATTGCTTATTTCAGGGATATGGAAAACATATCGGGATGCCGGTATAATATATGCCCCGGATCATATGAATTCTGCCGATAATGTCAGAAGATATTACAGACCAAAGAGTAAAATAATGAATGCCGGTGTTTTTTATACCGATCTTCTGTTTTCAGCTTTAAACAAAGATCTTGAAAAAATTGCATCTAACACCGGATCGGTTTCTGTACTTGTTGGTGGTGCCGGTTTTGATACAGAACTAAAGCTGTTATCTGAAGAAGAGATAATAAAGAATCTGATAGAAAGTGATTCGTTATATATAGTCATTGAGGAGAATTGTAGTACAATATTTTCAGATTTAGTAGAAGATAGCAAAATATTTGGCGGGTTATTCTTAACCGGAATTTGGGTTGAAGGAGCATTCCTTGCCACACAGACTTGGAAAAATGAGGATTCGGTAAATAATTTGGCTCTTCAAAATTTATTTGAGGATCTTGATCAGCTGATAGAATTTCTGAATTCTGTTCCTGAAGATGAATCTGTAAACAGTCTGCTGAAGGCACTTTTAAGTTTGCAATCACTATACAATGATCAGAAAGATGACCTTAATAATGAAAACCTGAAAGCGGTATATATCACTATTGATACTATCCGTGACAGTATTGTTGCCTGAAAAAGTCCTGCTTTAAGAGTAATTACATAATAAGGATGCTTAAAAAATCCTTTGTGACATTTGTGCACTACTTGGAGCTCTTCGTGGTTTAAATTTTTTACCACAAAGGACGCGAAGGATAGCACGAAGTAACACAAAGGGAATGGCTCAGGATTTAAAATTACACTTCTTCATTTATCAAAACTTCGGTGCCTTTGTGAGATACTTTGAG
>JAFGOZ010000585.1 GCA_016926235.1 Bacteroidales bacterium
AGGGCATTTCCTGATAACAAATTCGGTTCCGGGCAATGTTGGCGCTATGAAACAGCAACAAATATGTTTGATACATTCATAAAAGGAGATTCAATTACAACCGATTTATTGGTAAATGTTTTAGATGCTGTACACGAAGAAGGAAATAACCTCAATACATTGTATTCAAATATTTTTGAATTAAAACAGGGTATTTTCTATCTATATCATTGGCATCAATTTGACCAGGAAGTATCAATTAATGTTTCGGACTGGATTAACTCAAAACCTGAACCACTACGTATTGAAAGTCTTTTCAACGAAGAAACTGTTAGAAAAGCTAATGAAGAATATAGAAGTTATCAAAACCGAAAAAAGAAAACATTTTTAATAATTACGATGGCATCATTAGCATTAACATTAATCATATATTTATTAAGAAAGAAGATGTTTATCCACAAAGTAAAATCAGATTAGTAGTAATTAGAGTTATTTTCTAAATCAAACCTTCATACACATAATTTAAAAACTTCAAATGCCTGATGAAATATTCTTTAATTGTATTAAATGCCGTCAAAAAGTCGCGTGATATATTGGATTAATATACCTCTGAAATATTACTTTTACTTAATAGGAATTACAATGTAATATACATGGAACAGAAATTTTCATTAGGAAAGCAAATTATGCTTGCAAGACAGCAGAAGAAATTATCGCAACTTGAATTAGCAAATAAATGCAATTTAAATGTCCGCACAATCCAACGCATCGAAAATGAAGAAGTTAATCCAAGACTATATACTCTTAGAATAATCAGTGAGACCCTTGGAGCAACGTTGATGAATGAAAGTGAAATTGAAAAGGAAAGCAAGGAATTGATAAAACTCAGAAGTACTTTTGAGAAGAGAAAACAAATACGCATTTTCACATTTGCATTCGCCATCTTTTTATTAACTGCTGCCTTAATCCTTCTTATATCTGGAATTACAAAGTTTATTTGGGCCCCTCTTTTCTACATATTCTTTTTTTCTGACCTGCTGGTTATTGGTCTTATCTGGAGATGCCCTGGATGCAATGGATTATTAGGTGATTTTTTTAATATAAAGTATTGCTCAAAGTGTGGATTAAAGTTTTATAGTGAAAAATCTAATCTTTAACTTATATTGACGATCTGTCTAAACGAAAATTAGAATTGCGATTTAGATCATGAAACCAATACTTAAAATTTCTGCTGCCATTTTATTGTTCAGCCAGTTAATTGGATGTATTGACACAAATCAAAGCGGGGACTATCAGGCAATATTAAATGATGACAGAGTTGTTCAGCCTTACATTAATCAGCGTTATAAAAGTCAAATAGAAAAACAACAAAAGAAATTAGCACGCTATATTAAAAAAAATGATATCCCATCTGTTGCAATTGCAATAGCCAAAAATGGCGAAATTGTCTGGGAACAGGGATTTGGACTTTCAAATATTGAAAAAAACACCAGGTCATCTCAGCATACAAGTTATCCTTTGGCTTCAGTATCCAAGAATCTGACAGCAACCGGCATGATGATGCTTGTTGATAGAGGAATGGTTGACCTTGAAAAGCCAGTTAACAACTATCTTGAGACCAAAATAAATGTATATCAGGGCCACGAAATTGATGCAACAGTAAAGCGGGTATTACTTCACACATCAGGACTACCTTTGTTTTATTGGGGATTCCAGATGGATGAAATCAAACCTTCTTTTGATGAGGTAATCGAAAAGCATGGTATTATTGTATTTCCTCCAGGAGAAAGATCGCTTTATTCAAATCTGGGGTATGGCATTATCCAGAAAATAATAGAAAATGTTTCCGGAGAATCATTATCTGTTTATATAAAAGAGAGTGTGATAGATCCTTTACATTTATCCAATACTTTTCTTTTTACTTTCGATTCAATACATAGTGAAAATATTGCTATCGAATATTTAAATGACGGTAGTCCGGCTGTTTTTGTCGAGTCAGTGGAATGCGGAGCTGGGGGATTTTATTCAAGTGCCCACGATTTACTTATTTATGGAATGCATCATTTAAACAAGGATTTCCCGAACATATCATCCAGGCACATTGATTATATGCAATCAGCTTTTGATCCTGATATTGGAACTGATGGATATGGCCTGGGCTGGGAAATATATGAAGCAGGAACGACCCGCATAATAAAACATAATGGTGGCGGTTTGGGATGCGATACGCGTTTGACACTAATCCCTTCTGAAAATATGGTTGTGGTAGTTCTCAAGAACAGCAGAAGGGGAAGTTCAACTTACATTGCAAGCAACATTGCGGAAGCCTTTGGCGAGCAGTATAACAGAAAAAACGATAATTACGGAATCAATAACAGATCAACTCTAGTTGCTCATGGCCGATGGAACGGTAATATAATTACATTTTCCGACACTATACCTGTATCAATATTAATAAATCAGGATAGAAGTGTTGAATGTAAATTAAGAGGTGCAGTTTACCAATCTAACGTCAAAAATATAAATGGTATGGCTGAGATTCGAATCAATGAAGAAGTATTGCAGCTTGGCCCTCCTGAAGAATATATTTTATTCCAGCTAAGTTTTTCGAATGATAAAGCCTACG
>JAFGOZ010000067.1 GCA_016926235.1 Bacteroidales bacterium
ATTTAAAAGAAAAGTTTTCACTAATGATAAAAAGAAACTGAACACAGATGACACAGATCGGACTAGTGAAAACTGATCAGATCAGTGAAAATCAGTAAAATCAGTGTCATCAGTGTTCTATTAAAAGTAACAATGAATATACGTTTATTCAAACCATCTTTAGGAGAAGAAGAACTACAAGCAATTAAAGAGGCTTTCGAGAGATCATGGGTAGGTCTGGGGCCAAAGGTGGCAGAATTTGAAGCTGCTTGGGCCAAATATATAGGATGTGAAATTGCGATAGGCTTAAATTCAGCAACTGCCGCCCTTCATCTTGCACTTGCTTGTTTCCGGTTCCCTGAAGGCAAGAAGGTTCTGGTACCATCACTTACATTCTCTTCAACAGCATCAGCAGTGCTTTACAACCGTTTGACTCCTGTTTTTGTAGACTCCGATCCGGTTACCCTTGGTATGAGCCTTGAAGACCTGGGAAAAAAATACGACAAAGATTGCGTTGCGGTAATTCCGGTCCATTATGCAGGGCATCCTGTTCCAATGGATAAGCTGGTTCCCTGGGCAAGATCAAAGGAGTTAAAAATAGTAGAAGACTGTGCTCACACTGCCGGTGGAATTTATAAAGGTAAAGCTTTAGGTACCTGGGGTGACATCGGATGTTACAGTTTTGAAGAAAAAAAATGCATGACAACCGGCGATGGGGGGATGATGGTTACAAATGATCCGGAGCTTTTCCGGGATGTAAAGGCGATGCGCTGGGTTGGTATAGATAAAGATAACTGGAAGACAGCACAACAATATGTAACAGCAAACCATGATGCAATGCACTGGTTTTATGAATTGAATATTCTGGGCTATAAATACAATATGAATGATCTGGCAGCATCTATTGGTTTGGTTCAGCTCAGGAAACTGCCGGAATTTAACAGGAGAAGATCAGAAATTATCAGAAAATATTTAGATGGATTAGTATCTGTAAAAAAGATAGAACCCTTGATGCCGTTTAATCCGGAAAAATATCCATATCAGATGTTTGGGATCAGGGCTGATAACAGAAATGAATTAATAATTCATTTGAAATCCAAAGGAATTGCAACGGGATGTCATTACACCCCATTAAACATTCAACCTTTGTTTAAACCATTTTATTCTGAATGTCACTATATTGAAAATGAACATAAGAGATTTATAACATTGCCTTTACATTACGATCTTACAAATCAGGAAATTACGTATGTAATTGAATCACTTGAGTTGTTACATAATGGTATTTAAAAAAATTGATAAAAATAAATTTCATATTGTTATTGAATTTCTCAATAATAATTTTTCTTCACCTACACACTGGCCCGAGTGGAACTTACTAGTAAGCAAATATTTTAAAACGGAATTTTATTATTTCGCCGCATATGAAGTAAATAATTTAGTTGGAATCTGTCCTGTTCATGAAACAAAATCGGCTGTTTTGAAAAATTTGAATTCAGGGCAATTTCATTTTATTCCAAATGGTGGTTGGATTTACAAGAAGCATACAATAATTGATTGTTATAAAATTGATATTCCTTTAAATTCGAGATTTGAATGTTTTACTTTGCCTGTTTTAAAAGATTTTGGGATAACTTATACAAACATAACTAAACTTTACTATACTTTAATAGTTGATTTAAATCAAACTGAAGAACATATTTGGTTGGAATCAATGAATTACAGACGTAGGAGAATGATAAAGAAAGCACATAAAAATAAAATATCTGTTAAGAATGTAAATTCTGACTTGAGCACCTTTTATTCATTGTATCTAGCTGCAAATAAGATATATGGAATTGGGAATTTGAATTATTCTTTTTTTGAAGAATTAATAAAAAGTGAACATATTAAATTTATTCCTTTAGTTGCATATAATAGTGGAAATCCCTGTGGAGGACTTGGTCTGATTTGTGATGCTAATTATGCAATTTATTGGTTGGGAGTCACAGACCATAACTCAGAAAATTTGGGACAGGGAGATTTATTGCAGTGGGAGGCTATTAAATATAGTAAATCTCTTGGTTGTAAGTATTACGACCTTTGTTATATTGAAAAGGAAAGACTTCCAACAATTTATATATTTAAAAAAGGATTTTCAACCACGGAAGTTGAAGTGCCATATTTTCTCAAGAAGTCTTTTATGTTCAGACTAATTAATCGGATTAGCAAGCTTAAATAGAATGAAAAGGTTTATTCCTTCTTTTATAAAGACTATATTTTGGAGATATTATCTAAGGTATAAGCATGGTAAGCAAAATAAAATTGGTGAACGAGTTATATTAAGTAAAGATTTAATTTGCGGACAAGAATGCAGTATTGGGAAAAATACAATCTTAGGACAAAAAGTTAAAATTGGCTGCAAGGTTAAAATTGGTAGAGACTGCATTATTGAGAAGTTGACAATTAATGATTTTTCATGTATCGAGGGGAGAGTTGTTTGTACAGGGTTTGGAAGGGGGCATATTACTATTGGTAAGCATTGTTATATAGGGATTTATAATGTTTTGGACTGGAGCGACAGTATCATTATTGGTGATTTTGTCCATATTGCCGGTCCTTCTACAGGTTTATGGACTCATTCGAGTGCCCCAATGTGTTTTAACAGTATTCCTTTGGATGATAAGCAAGATGAATTCAGACCTACAGCACCTATTACAATTGAAAGCAATGTATATATCGGGGGCAATTGTACAATTTATCCGGGAATAACCATAGGCCATCATTCAATTGTGGCCCCTAATTCAGCAGTGACTATGGATGTTCTGCCCTATAGTATGGTAGGTGGTGTGCCGGCAAAGAAAATAAAAGATATTAAACCTGTAGAATAAGAAGTAATATGTCTTTAGCCAGGGATTTAAAATATAACACAGATTTGAAAAATAGTACAGGTCCAATCAACAGAGGAATCATCGAAATCTTTGAATTATTATCCTATCTGTTAATTGCATTTATTCTGGTATATTTTGTTAATGTCAGAATTAATAGATTTTTATTTCTTATTTTCTTACCATTAATCTGGCGATCAAAAAGGGATTATCTATGGTTAGCTTTTTTTTTCATTCTTATGGAACAACCAGGCGGCCTTTTTTCAGGAGGTTTGAGAGCTGATCCTTACCGCCTGCCTATCTACAGTTTTGCTCCTGGGTTTTCAATTGCGTTTCATGAACTGATCATTCTGGTGTTCTTTGTAAAAACACTGGCCAAAGGGAACTTTAAAAAAAATTACCAAAGGACAGTCTTTAATAAAGAACTTAAAATGCTTCTGATTCTTTATGTAGTCCTGATAATTATTTCACCATTACTTGGCTTGAGCGTTAATTCTCTGACAAATATTGTAAAGTTATCTATCGCATTGACATTACTTTATTCTCTCTTTCGACTTATCAATAATGATGAACAGATTGTCAGGTTTTTAGGAATTCTATTTCCTTTTGTATTTGTTGCATTAGCTCTTCAGATATATGGAATGATAAATGGACAACAGCTTGTAGCTTTGATAAAACCGGGTACTTCTGTTGTTCAGGGTGTTTATGATTTAGCTGACAACAAGACAAATTGGTTTAGACCGATTGAAATGGGCCATGCAATGCTCATAAGTTTTACAGGAAGTCTGTGGCTTATAGCTAAAGGAAATTCCGTATTCAATAAGCAGTATCTTTTGCTTGTAAATCTTATAAGTTTCCTTGTTATTTTTTTAACAGGAACAAGGACTTGGGTCATTTCATTTGGGGCAGGATATCTGTTATTTTTCTTATTTATGGGAGTGAAAGCACCTAAATTTCTTTTCAGGTCTTTCATAGCAATAGTGTTATTTGTAATAATTATAAATGCCATTCCTGTGATAAATAATCAGATCAGAAACAGCTGGAGCAGGATCATAACAGTCGAGGAAGTCATTGAGGGAGATATTACGGGAGGGGGAACCATAAGTCGTTACGATGTAAGGGCACCCAAAGTAATGGAAGGATTTATGTCAAGCAGTATAATACTTGGAGCAGGGTTCAGTGATCACTTTTACAGATATGCCGATGGTCATGTTGGATATCATAATATACTATTAAACACCGGGATTGCAGGGCTTTTGTTGATTTTATATGCAATTTTTAAAATTATCAGATATCCTTTTATAATAGCACGAAAGGTTAAATTTTTTAATGATCAATTATTAAAGATTAGTGTAATACCTCTGGTTATACTTATGTTTATAAATAACGGAACCCAGATGATCGGATTTACCCCCGATGGGATAAACAGATTTATTCTAATGTTTTTTGCTCTAATTATGATTGATCTGACAGTTAAACAAAGTATTCAGGAAAGATATCCAATGCAGTATTATTATGGAGAATAATAAGGAACAGATATATGTAACCCAGCCTGCATTACCCCCCCTGGAGGAGTTTATTGAATATTTAAAGCAGATATGGGAATCAAAAAGGCTGACTAATAACGGCCCTTTTCATCATCAGTTTGAAAAGGAACTTGCAGAATACTTGGGCGTTAAATATCTTTCCCTTTTTACCAATGGTACATTAGCACTGGTTACGGCACTACAGGCTTTAAGGATTATGGGGGAAGTAATTACCACTCCATTCAGCTTTGTGGCAACTACACACTCCCTGTGGTGGAATAATATAAAACCGGTATTTGTTGATATTGAATCTGATTTTTTCACTCTTGATCCTGAAAAAATTGAATCAGCAATTACTCCTCTGACCACCGCTATTATGCCTGTTCATGTCTATGGCAATCCTTGCAGAATGGAGGCAATACAAAAAATTGCAGACACATATGGACTCAAAGTTATCTATGACGCAGCTCATGCTTTTGGAGTTAAGATTAATGGGAATTCAGTTCTTAATTACGGAGATCTTTCTATATTGAGTTTTCATGCGACAAAGACTTTCAATACTATAGAAGGAGGTGCAATTATCTGTCATGACGAAAAAACAAAAATAAGAATAGACTTTCTGAAAAACTTCGGATTTGCAGATGAAGTAACTGTGGTAGAGCCCGGGATCAATGCCAAGATGAATGAGCTGCAGGCTGCTTATGGCTTGGTTCAACTGAAGCATGTTGATGAATATATATCAAAGCGAAAAACCCTTACGGAATTGTATCGAAATGAATTAAAGGATGTTAAGGGAATCCGTTTTCTTAATGACATTGAGGGCTTAAGGCATTCTTATACTTACTTCCCGGTTCTGATCGATGATAAGGTATATAGAGAAAGCCGCGATGAAGTTTACGAAAGGCTGAAGAGGAATAATATTTATGGAAGACGCTATTTTTATCCGCTTATTAGTCAGTTCCCCACTTATAGAGGATTGCCTTCTGCAAAGGCGGAGAACCTGCCTGTTGCCACAAAAATTGCAGAACAGGTAATTTGCCTGCCAATTTATCCTTCGCTCGAGACCGAAAATATTGATGTGATAATTTCACTTTTAAAACGCGAAGGGGAATGAAGCTTGCTATAATGCAGCCATATTTCTTTCCTTATGCCGGATACTTCAGTTTGATCAAGCATACCGACAAGTTTATTTTACTGGATACTGTTCAGTTCATAAGGCATGGTTGGATTGAGCGAAACCGCATCTTAAAGCAGCAGGAGGGATGGATTTATATAAAAGTTCCTGTAATCAAGGAAGGGGGAAGAGAAACACTTATAAGGGACATCAAAATTGACAACAGCCAGAAATGGAAGCAGAAGATTCTTGCCCAGCTTCAGCCATATAAAAAAATTGCACCCTACTTCAATCAAGTATTCGACCTAGTGACTGCGATACTTACAGTCGAATATGATAACATTACAATTTTGAATAAAAATGTGTTGGAGGGTATTTGTGATTTTATTGGCATCAATCATCAAATAGAAGTATTTTCTGAGATTGGTCTTGTAATCGGACAGCCTCAGGCTCCGGATGAATGGGCGCTAAATATCTGCAAAGCTTATGGCAAAGTTGGAGAATATTGGAATCCTTCAGGTGGGAGGGATTTTTTCCACAGGAAAAAATATGATGAAGCTGGGATAAATTTGAGATTTCAGAGGCTGAATTTGGTACCATATTCGCAGAAAAAGGCTGTATTTGAACCCGGTCTGTCAATAATTGACGTGATAATGTTCAATTCAGTGAATGAAACAAACAAAATGCTTGATAATTACGAGCTGATATGAAAATGATTGGGGGATATTTTGAGTTGGAGCTGAATCATGGCAAGGAATATCATGAGGGAGGACTTCGATTGAACCTCGCAAGGACTTCATTTGAATATATTCTGAGAGCAAAGGGAGTGACTAAAGTACTCATTCCCTATTACACATGTGAGGTAATGCTAGAACCAATAATCCGCACGGGGATTGATTTCGAATTTTACAATATTGACGAAAACCTGGAACCTGTTTATGATTATTCAAAACTAAAAGCAAGTGAATATTTTTTATATACTAACTATTTCGGGGTGAAGGGTAATTTTACTGAGCGTTTATCTGGAATGATAACAAATCTGATAATAGATAACTCACAAGCCTTTTATGAAAAGCCTTTGCCGGGTATTGACACATTCTATTCCCCGCGTAAATTTTTTGGGATACCTGATGGGGGCTATCTCTATACCTCTAAGCTGTTGGATGAATATTTGGAGATAGATGATTCCTCAGATCGGTTCGGGCATCTTATTGGGAGAATTGAAAAAAGTGCTGAAGAGTATTATAGTATTTTTCAGGCAAATGATCAGAAGCTATCCGGTCAACCTCTGAAAGAAATGTCTAAAGTTACCAGACACTTGTTGCAGAATATTAATTATGAAGATATAGCACATAAACGAAGAGAAAATTTTGAATACTTAAGAGAAAATCTGGCAAAGCATAATTCTCTGGATTTTGATTTGACAAACGGATCTGTTCCTCTAGTTTATCCATACTGCACGGACACTTTTAATCTACGCCAAAAATTAATAGACAAGAAGATATTTGTTGCCACGTATTGGAGTGATGTTTTAAAAAGAGTTAGTGAGACCTCTGTTGAAAATAGGCTCGTAAAGGGACTCATTCCACTGCCAATTGATCAGAGGTATAATTATGTAGACATGCAATTCTTAGTAGAATCGGTGCTTCAACATGTATAATGTTCTAATCAGACCCTTGATTGAAGAGGATGCCGTTACTTCTTACCGTTGGCGAAACGACTCTGATATCTGGAAATTTACCGGACAAAGGCCAGACATTGAGATTTCACAAGGAATCGAATTCGATTGGATAAGAAGAGTACTTAATGAGTATGATTCACATCGTTTTGCTATCCTTGCTGATGATATTTATGTCGGCAATATTCAGATCACTAATGTTGTAGCCGAAGAAGGCGAATACCATATTTTCATAGGAGAAAAGGATTATTGGGGAAAGGGAATAGCCACACTTGCCACTCAGCAATTGCTCAGGTATGCAAAAAAAAGATTAAATCTAAAAAGGGTATATCTTGTTGTAAATCCACTTAATACCCCTGCGATCAGGGTTTACGAGAAGTGTGGTTTTATAAGGGTATCAGATGAAATAAAAATGGTGTTTGATCTGTCCCAAAACTTAAAACCAACTGTCAGTGTTTTTATGATGACATATAATCATGAAGCATATATTAGGCAGGCAGTTGAGTCGATATTGTGCCAGAAGACTA
>JAFGOZ010000586.1 GCA_016926235.1 Bacteroidales bacterium
ATGACGGAGAATTATAAGGTGAGACTTGGTAAAGATCCGGGTATACCTGAATTTGTATCATGGCAGAATAGTCTTTCGAGAGTTCGGGACCTTCTGGAAATTGGCAAAATAAATGACACATATGTTGCCCTTGAATATGAAGTGCCCTATAATCAGAGCAGATTAGATTGTTTGCTGTTCGGTAAGAGTAAGAATGATATATCAAATGTTGTCCTGATCGAGTTAAAGCAATGGTCTACCGTTAAGGCACTTGAAGAAGAAGGGAATTTTGTTGAGACATATACTGGTGGTAACGAAAGGATTGTTCCACATCCATCTCAACAGGTAAAAGGCTATCACAACTATATGATGGGGTTTGTTGAAGAGTTCGAGAAAGTGCCAACTCTGACACTCTACAGTTGTGCATATTGCCATAACTATTCAAGGCTAGACGGTAAAGGTCTCCACAGTCCCATATACAAAGAACTTATCACTGAATTCCCCTTATATACAAAAGAGGATACAAAACTGCTAGGTACCAGGATAAAAGAATTGCTTGAGAATGGTGCTGGATTTGAGATATTCAACCGGTTCATGCAGAGCCGGCTCCGACCTTCGAAAAAACTTCTGGAGTATGTTCACAGGATTATAAAGAATGATGTTGTCTTTTCTTTACTAAATGAGCAATTGGTAGCCAAAAACCTGATCTGGTCAAGATGCAGGACTTCAATTAAAAAGAAAGAGAAATCAATTATTATTGTTCATGGTGGTCCCGGAACTGGTAAATCGGTAATTGCATTGAACATCTTGGCTGAGGCCGCTCAAAAGAAGCTGAATGTTATGTATGGATGCAAATCCAAACCTTTTACAGAAGGCTTAAGGAAACTAGTAGGCAGGGGTGGTGAAATTATGTTTTATAACCTTTACAGGTTTGTACCTAGCAAGGTCAAAGAGAATGAAATTGATCTCCTTCTTATTGATGAAGCACACAGGGTCGAAAAGACCAGCAATCATCAATATACCAAACCCCAAGACAGGACAGAAATGCCCCAGATGGAACAGCTTGTCAGATGTTCAAAAACAACTGTTTTCTTTATCGATGACAGGCAAAATGTCCGCTCATCTGAAGTTGGGAGCTCGGAAATGATAAGAACTGCTGCCAATAAATTTAGTGCCTGGATCCATGAAGTTTATCTTGAAACACAGTACAGGTGTATGGGATCAAATGATTATCTCCTTTGGATTGAATCTGTACTTGGTTATTCAGATGAAAAAAGGATTTTCCGTAAGGATGACCAGTTTGACTTCAGAATCTTTTCTTCTCCCCAGGAGATAATGGATATTCTTCATGAAAAAGAAAAAGAGAAATCCAATTCAGCAAGGATGGTTGCAGGATTCTGCTGGCCATGGAGCAGCAAACTGGATGCAAATGGAGAGCTGGTAAAAGATGTTAGGATCGGTGATTTTGCTATGCCATGGGAGACTCATGATAAAATAGCTTTAATCCCCCAAGGTTATGTAAAGTGGTTTGAATGGGCATATCGACCTGAAGGGATCAAGCAGGTGGGGTGCATTTATACTGCACAGGGATTTGAATTTGATTACATTGGTGTGATAATTGGAAATGATCTATGTGTTGATAAGACTGCTGGAAAACTATCTGCTGATATTACCGCTACCAAAGATCCGATGCTGAAAAGAAGCACAGATAATTTCGAAAAGCATGTTAAAAACATTTACAGGACACTTCTTACAAGGGGTATGAAGGGGTGCTATGTTTATTTAACTGATAAGAACACTGAAGAGTATTTCAGGCAGAGGATGGAAAAATAACATTCCGCTCTAAAGAGCTTGCACTAGATAACAGAATATTTAGCAATCAGTTAGATTCTTCCAAATCAAATACGGCAGTTTTATATTGTAATTTAGTAAGCAGATCATTCACAATTATAATTTCCCGTGGACTCGGACGAAGCTTCTCTTTAAGTTTTCTTCCCAGGTTGTGAACAGCAGTTGTCTGGTATTCTGAAATATCAGGATTATTTTTACAGAACAAATAAATCTCCTTCCATTTTTCTGGTTTTATCCCTTTTATTGTTGCCTCTATTTCTTCATAATATGCTTTTTCCACATCATTATTACTAATTCTCATTCTAGTTTTACCACCTGAATTCTGAAGATCATTTTTAGGAATTCTTAAATCAATATCCTTGTATTGACCAGATTTAAACGCTTCTTGGATAGAAGTCCAGCATTCTACTTTCTTTGCCCACTCTCCATATAATGCCCCAGGTGCAGTCTCTTTGATGAAATATTCAACCAGGCACATAAACTCTCTGATTGTTTTTTGAAGATCATCAGAAACTGACTGATTTAGCCATATTTTGTAAAGGTCTAGTTTATAATCAGACAGATAGCCAAATAGAGAAATTGAGTAAGGAACCGTAATATATCTTAAGTCCCCAATTGCATTTGGTTTTATACCGTAAACCTTTTCAAAGGTTCTGAATAAAATTGCTTTCGCAACCAGGTCTTCAAAATAAATGTTATCAGGTTCATCCACAAGGTTATAGTCAATGAAGTTTTTGTAATTCTTCTGATTTCCCCTGACAACAATATGGGGACCAATAAGAATTCTTTTTCCATCTACTATTTCCTTATAGGAATTCAGGTATTTTGCTAATTCTTCCTTATTTATTACCTGAGATTTAGGATTTGCCGCATCAAAAGCTTTCCGCTTTTGAATACTGTTACCCGCTTTTAATCTTGCATTCTTATACTGTCCTCTGGCTCTTTCATAGAACCACCTGGTGCGAATACTTTTGCCTCTTTGTAGTGGTGCCAGAGTCGTTCTGGATATTTTTTCAAGTGTAATATGATATGGTCTGTTTGAACTTAAGTCTGAAATTGCAATTTTATTTTGAGTATTGGCATATTCTGAAATTCGTGAAACAATTTCGGAGAATTGATCTCTGTTCTTGACAACATTCAATTTCATTTGAACATAAATTAAGTCAATTTGAGATCTGATATATTTCTTATGTGTGTGATAAATCGAGGCAGTGGTCTGTCCTCCATTAACAATTTGAAAATCTTTTACTTTAGTTATTACATATCCGTTATTTTCAGTTATATGTTCAATTTCAACACTCTCTGCCGTTGCGGAAAGTCCATTATTATAGGCTAAAAACATTTCAGGTTGAGTTGTTATCGTCTCCCGGATTCCCTTGTTTATTTTACCTGTAAATTGGAGGAAAGATCTAACATTCTGTTCCAATAGCCGAGATCCATATTTTTCATAAATCATTGCTAATGCCCGTCCAGGAATTAATGCCAGGTAAGATTGATATTGCTCATTCTGGAGAGGTGAAACAATGCAGGGTATGTTGAAACTGAGACTTTTAAAGTCTATCTCAATCGGAACATGTTCTTTTTCAGTAATATCATATAGATAGTTCAGATCAACAACACGAAAATAAACAGGAAACTCAGCTACAGTTGCCTGTTTTGGAATCTCACCCGGGTAAATTCCATCAGTTATAATTATTGCGTTAACTCTTACAAGATATTCTCTTAATTCATCCGAAGAGCAAAGAGTATTAGCTAGGTCAAAGATCATAGATGATTCTTCAATTTCATTTACATAGTTTTTGGATATTCCTTTTGTAAAAAAATTTAGAATCCTTTTTGCAGCTGTATCTACCTCATCCTTGCTGATTCTTGTAATTTCGTCTGTGCCTTTATAAATTGTTATAAATAAATCTATTGTTTCATAGTTTTCAGATATAGAATAGGCATTAATTTTATGTTGGTTCTTTCTTCCAAGGGAACTCTCATCATATGCAACTCTGACATTTTCAGTTTCTCCTGCACCAGCGAGCAAATCGACTGCCGTTTGAGTAAATATTTGTTCCAATGTACCTCCCTCTTCCAGAGAAACTTGCATAGTTTTCACTTCCTGTAGGATATCCTGATAATATCGGGATAGTTCTTCTTTTTCTATCGTTTCAATCATATAAAACTTAATATCTTAAAAACCTCTTGTTCAGGAATCTCGTAATCATTGCATAGTGATACTATTATTGAATACTTCACATCTCCGACTCCTTTTCTAATATCTGTTTCTTCAATTCTGGGAAACTGATGTTCGACCTTATAGTAAATATCTTGCCTTATGAAATATCCAACATCAGAATAGTATTGCCTATGAGGGTCAAAAAATCCGGCATCTGTTAGTTTGTTTCTGAATTGGTTAGATGCACTCAAGTTAATACTTAAAAGTCCATAAATAGAATCTACTATTTGATTTAATGTCTCACCTGCCTGCTGTAAAGTTTCCAAAGAAAGATGATTTAGAAAAAGGTTATCAGTGTTTGCAGTATCAAGTTGCCTTTCACTGCTGATTTGAACCTTTTGGTGGTTGTTACTATGAGTTGTCTTGACTTCAACACTCCACCTTCCAAACTGAAAGTCCCTAACTTGTTTTTCTGGCCCGATCCAAGATATAATAATATTGTCAAAGTCAGAGTTCGCTAATAAAAACTTCCGCATAAAGAATAACTCACCATAAAGACCCCTTTGTTCTTCCTGTGTAAGGCCTTGCTGCTTGAACCGCTCAAATAAGCTCTGCCATTTGATTAAACGATTAGAATAATTTTTAAGAATCTTTTTAATATCTGATTCGTTAATAATAGCTGCAAGAATGTCAGCAATAAGCGAATCAAAAATATCCTTGAATTGACTATCAACTAAAACCAGATTAAGCAATAGAAAACCTGAGTTGTCCGGATCATATATTTTCTCAAACTTTAATCCTCTTAACTCGTATTTGAAATTAAATTCCTTTCCGGTATTAAACGGCACTCTGATAATAAGCATCCTATGAGTTTCAGGATTTTTTATTCCTAGAAATACATCACAATCACTTGTATCAGAGTATCGTATTTTAAATAATCCGGGAATGACTGAATTATTCTCTTTAAGTTGAGTCCATATTTGTTTAATCCGATCCATCATTATTCTCTGTTAAATCAAGTTCTTCAGGGTATTCATATTCTTTTCTGAATTGTTCGTTAACTGCATATTCAACTTTTTCATCATTTTCATTTTCGGGGAAACTTATGGCTATACCAATTATGGGTAAATCATTTATTTGTTTCCTCTCAATTTTTTTTGGCTTAGTTGAATCATCTACAATATACTGACAATTGTGATTTAATGGATAGATAAGCAATAAACCATTTTTACAAGATCTCTTCCATTTTATCCTTTTTCTACTAGGTATTTCCGGAATACCATCACTTCCTCCCTCGCTATTATCTTCCATTGTCTTTGATAATGCATCAATTATTTCAGATTCAGATAAATCAATCAATTCGTGTCTGTGATCTGTAATATTATATTTTGCAACAGAATATTCGCTTTGGTCATTACTAATATTTGTCCTGTCTGTTAGTCCGACTTTCTTGGATAGACCTGGAAACACATATTCATCTTCCGGTCTAGCAGTAGAATTATTTATCATTGCTACAGTCCAATTTGTCAGGTTTCCCTTTTTTGTCTGAGCAATGATGTAATCGACCATTTTGTTTGTGTCAATTATTTCCTCACCTATTTTATATTTCAGAAGAAATGAATTTATAGTATTGAAATTGTCTTCCCCTTTCCATACGAACATTTGTCTTGAATTGAAAGAGTTTATAGGCTTCTCAACCGGGTTACCGAGGTCTGAGATCAAATCAACAACTGCATCAAAATTTCTTCTGAAATTAAGTTTGTCTAGCCTGAACTGATAGGTTTGTTCCAGTTCTCCTGAATAGCTGAGATACATTATTTTCTTATACCTGAATTTATTTGCTGCGGTTATTTTTAAAACTCCAGGGTGTGTCCTTACTTTTAAACCAAATTCTTTTGGTGTTTTCCTTAATAAAAACATATAGTCAAAATCCTTTCTCATTTCTTCAGAGGCAATTGTAATATGCTTATACCAACGAGTAAGCTCTTCACTGGTAAATATCCTGCATAAATCCAAATACCCAGGTCGATAACCGAACCACCTTCCCATTTGCATTAGGGTATCGTACATTTTCGAAGCACGTAAATAATAACTTATTGTCAATCCTTCCAATGTCAAACCTCTTGAAAGTTTATCCCCACCAACAGCTATCACAGATAAGAACTTTCCTTGTTGTTCCGAAAAGAAATAATCAAGGGGTGAGATATTGTGATGAGATAATCCTGCAATATTTTTATCTCCATGAACGGCTCTTACTTCTATTTTAGAAATGGCATTATAAACTTCTGCTTCGACTTTTTCCCATGAGATTGGAATTATTTCCGGATCAGTATAAATGTTTGAATTTCGAATTATTTTTAAGGTAGTAGGAACAAATTCCTTTTCCCAGATTGCCTCAAGTTCTTTAAATAAATTACCTGATTTCAGTTCTATCTGTTTCTGATAAAATTTTAATTCAGCATCAACCAAAGTGGCAATTCTATCCTGCCAGACAATAAATCTAGAAATATGAATCAGCATTGAATTATGAACATCAATTTGCTTTCTAACTCTTCTCGCAGAAGAGGAAAGAATAAAACATTTAATCGCATATTTCAAGCTTTCTGGTAATTCATCAGGTAATGGATCATCCTTTTTATGCTTGTCAGGTACAAAAGATCTTGATATTTTAAGATTATCATCAACTCCAGCAATGACATTTTGTATTTGTTCCCGCTCGTTAGATGCTTCAAAAGTATCATAATCATTTACCAGACGAACTACTGGCAATGGCTCTTCGTCCGTATCAGATGATATAAGTGCTGGCAATCCAAAAACTTTTGCCGGCCCAATGTAATTTGTTGGAGCAGGAATGTTAATAATAAAATCTTTGGGAAATAAATCCTGTCCAACAGTATATTCATAATCTTTTATTGTAAGGTCTATACCTTTTACAGATTCCTGTTCAAGAATAGGGATGAAAATATTTGCAAATGGAGTTGCAGTATATCCAACATAAGCGCTCTGTTCAAAAAGCGATAATAATGCTCTGAGGCAGCCGTTAATAGCAGAAACCTTTTCTTTGCTTACATTAATTGAAGCATTGTCTGCTTCATCATCTATGAGAAGAAATGGGACATTTCTGATTAATACTTTTCCATCAGGTTGCTTATCTCCCCATACAGCTAACCAGGAAATTATATTTTTGAGGATTGAACCATTTTTTTTAATTACAGCAACTATAGGGTCAGAGCTTCTCAGATGTATTCCCGCTGACTGTGCTGCCTTTCTATTAAAATCGCCATTCAGATGACTTGATGTTAAGGCATTTGCAGGAAGATCAACTGGTTGATTAGTTTTAGTATCATGTGGATTGAAGTAACCTACACCAATTTTGTTTGTGTTTGAATACTGCAAAGAACGCTGGCTATTGAACCCTAAAAATCCTTCATCGATTCTGATTTGTGTCTGACTCCTCAAAGAATCATGCATCCCAGCAAGAATAATAATCAGTCTATATCCAGCATCTGCAGCTTTGTTTATTAATCCAATATAATTCGAAGTTTTTCCTGATTGTACTTGTCCTACCACCATACCTCTTTTGTCCCAAGCTCCAAGAGTTATTGGGTTTGCGATCCTGTCCAAAATGTCATCAGTCAGGTTATCGAGTTTATTCATCGTGTCAGGTGCAATTTTTTTCTGCATATAGCTGATGTAGCGATTCCAGAAATTCCATTTAATAATTGCTTTGCTATCTTTCAGCCAAGGGTGATAATCTTCATCTGTATCAAGTATTCTGTAAT
>JAFGOZ010000587.1 GCA_016926235.1 Bacteroidales bacterium
ATTAAATCATTATGTATTTAAAATCCCAGTTTTATTCCAAATGAATAGGTTTTAGTACCAGGCATATTAAAATAATCAATTCCCTGTGCGTTGCCATTTCCAAATAAGCTGGTTTCAGGATCCACTCCATCGTAAGGAGTAATAAGGATCAGGTTCTTTCCTGTGAAATAAATTTCAAGGTTTTTGAATGGAGTATTCTTAAGTAATTTTGAAAAGTTATAACTAACTGAAACTTCCTTTAACCTGAACCAGTCGGCATCTTCAACAAAATCTTCTACCGGTCCTGTAAAAACGCTGCCAGGCCCAACAGTATACCAGTATTCATCCATTTTAATATCTGACTGGGCGAATACTCCCGGTCCGGCAACTTCATTTCCGTTTTCATCATAATGAACAATTTCACCTTCATCATTTAGATGTCCCAGCCTGCCTTCAAATGTTTTAACCTCTGTTTCACGGGTTTCAGTGTCTATATGCCTTCCGAAATAATATAATGCACCTTTGGTCCCGTTCCACATCTGGCCTCCCTTTTTTATATCTAGTAATGCATATAAGGTCAGGTCTTTGATGGTAATAGTATTTGAAATCCCCATTTTATAATCGTATTGAAACTGACCAATAATTCCTGAATTTATATCTTGCTGAGGATAACCATACTGATCATCAAGATCGTTATCGTATAATATCAGATTACCATCATCATCCCTTAACCAGCGGGTACCGTATATTGACCTGTAAGGCTGGTCAAGGACAGCATGAATTTGTGGGTCGTCAAAACCTCCGCTTGTAAGTACATTAATATTAGTATTATTATCAGATAAATAGGTGACCATAGTATTTGGTTTGTCAAAGTTAATTTGCAGGTTCCAGTTTATAGCTTTTGTTTTAATTAAGGCTATTTCAAATGTTAATTCAATACCATTAGTTTCCATCGAACCTATGTTCATATATTTAGTAGGAAATCCTGTTGAAGCGGGTATGGGAGCAGGAATTAACAAGTCTTCATTTATATTTTTATAGTAGCCAGCATCAATCCGGAAGAGATTATTTATAAAACGTAAATCAGCACCTAATTCAAATGTTTTTTGTTTTTCGGGTTTTAATTCACTGTTTCCAATTTCAGGGTAATATGAAAAACCTGTCGTACCCTGGAAAGGGAAATAAACACCGTTTGTCCATCCATCACCTGAAGATGCACGGTTAAAACGGGTATAAGTGCTGTATTCTCTTGCTGTTATACCTGTTATACCGTATGAGGTTCTTATTTTGCCAAATGGTAAAATATTATTGTCCTTAAGGTTTCCTATTTCTGTAAACACAAATCCTAAACTGACCGAAGGGTAGAAAAATTTGTTTACGCCTTTCGGAAGAGTGCTTGACCATTCTTCGCGTCCGGTAATATTAGTGAAAAACATGCTTTTATAGGAAAGTCCGAAGTCAGTGAAAAGAGCAGCCGATCTTTTAATCATTGAACCTTCAAAAACTGAATACTCATCAGTGTTTGCCAGGTTTTGCCATCCTTGTATTGACATAGTCATAGCTTCAGCAGCGACATATCTGTATTTTGTCTGGTATATATTTGATCCAAGCATCCATGTCAGGTTGAAATCATCCGCAAAAGTTTTATTCATATTAACAAAGAAGTTGGCATCTAAATCGCTACTGAATACATTAGTTTTTGATAGATTACCATTTGGATATTCGTTTGAGCCTATTTCAAAAAAATCAATAGCTTCCTGATGGTACCAATCATTTCCCATACGATAAGTTAAATAAATCCAATCAGCTGGTTCGTATTTTAGTTCAATGTTTCCAACCATTCTGTTGGTATTATCCCGATATGAAATATTATTTACAATCCAGTAGGGATTATCGAAACCACCAATTTTATTGCCCTGAAAATTACGTTGTGTCCCGTCATCAAATTCATATCCCATTGCATTGTCAAAATTAATTGGAGAACGTAAAATTCCAAACATTAAACCCGATAAGTTATTTCCTTGTTGGATGCGGTTTCCTTCATTTTGCATGTAATTAACAGATGCAGTAGAAGAAAATTTTTCAAATATTTCGGAACTTGCAGTTAATTTAATATTATTTTTAACATATGTATTATTTGGTATAATTCCGTCAATATTTGTATTCGAATAGGATACATAATAATTTCTTTTAGCATCTCCGGCAGAAAGATTGACTGAATTAGTTGTTGTTATTCCGGTTTTAAAAAAATCGTATGGATTATAAGTTTCAATTTCTCCGCCAGAAAAGGTTTTGTTATAGTCAAAATAACGATCGTCCAGACCGGGTGTGCCTTTATATTCTGGTTTATAAACAATTCTTCCGTTTACGTCCCATTTTTGCAAATATACTTCCGTTGAATCATAATAACCGGAATATCTATATGACTGGTCGAAAGGAATATAATTGGGATCCCATGTATACGTTAGGCTGTCAACTGTTGGCCCCCATGAAAACTGGCGATAAAAGTTAGCCCCATCCGGAGATCCAATCCTGTTATATTTGTCAGCAAACCTATCATCAGCATTGTAATATGATCCCTGAATATATTTTGTTTGAAGTTCAGGCACCTGTGATATTTTATCGATTGAAACCGAAGAATGTATATTTATGCGGATTTGTCCGTCTTTAGCTTCACTTCCTTTTTTTGTTGTGATAATTACAACACCATTTGCAGCCCGCATACCATACAATGCTGAAGCTGCACCTCCTTTTAATATCGAGATGTTTTCAATATCATCCGGGTTTAAATCACCTACCCTGTCGGATGTGGCTACACCTTGTGTAGTGTAACCTCCTCCTCCTCCGTCAATCGGAATTCCATCAATGATAAATAGAGGGCGGTTATCGCGCGTAATTGAAGCAGCACCACGAATCTCGATAAATGTTGATGCACCTGCAGCTCCTGAAGAACTATTAATGTTTACACCGGCAACTTTACCGGCAAGTGAATTAACTATATTATCGTTATTTGAACGTGAAATTTGTTCATTTTTAACATCCTGCACAGAATATCCCAATGCCTTTTTTTCTCGTTTTATGCCTAATGCAGTTACTACTACTTCTGCTACCTCTAATGCTTCTGGTTCGAGGGTGATATTTATAACTGTCTGGCTTCCGATTGCTATTTCTTTAGTTGCCATACCAACAAAGCTGAATAATAAGGTATCAGCCTCTTCAGGCACTTTTATGGAATAGTTCCCGTCGAAATCGGTAATAGTACCTATGGTTGTACCTTTAACCACAACTGTGGCCCCTATTAAGCCAAAATTGTCTTCACTGCTAATTATTGTACCGGTAATTACTTTATCCTGGGAATAGAGAATAAGAACTGAAAAGCTAATTACCAGGAAAGTCATGAATAGTTTTCTCATATTATAAGTTTTAGGTTTA
>JAFGOZ010000068.1 GCA_016926235.1 Bacteroidales bacterium
TACGCATTTCAAGCCCTCCGTTTTCAATGGCATCTTCAAGTGTTGCAATAATATTCTCATATACCTGATCGGCTGTACTTTGTTCCTGTATATAAGGAAATTCAAGATTTTTCTCATAATAAGGAATATTCCCCCACAATTTCCACAGCCATGTATAATAAAATGAACGTAAAACCTTAGCCTCAGCAATATAATGCGATTTATTAGCTTCCGATATGCCTGCTACTCCATCGATGTACTGAAGAACAATATTTGAGCGGTTTATACCGGAATAAAAAGTAGTCCAAAGATCAGTAACTACAGAAGTAGGAAGAGCCTCATAATTAGACATCTTGTGAAGATATGGGCAATCGTCTTTACTTGAACCTCCAACATAAACATCATCGGCCATAACATCTGAAACCATACCCAATGGGGTATATTGACCCCAGGCATAATCGAACCAGGTAAGAGGATCATATGCTGCCACAAGGGCTTCAAAAATACGATCTTCGGTATTATAATAACTGTCAATGAACAGCTTATCGGCCGATTCTACATCAAGAAAATCCTCAGCACATGAAAACGTGCTAAATATCAATAGAATAGCCAGTGTTTTATACAATATATTTTTCATTGCTTGAATTTTTTTTATTAAAATGAGATGTTAACTCCAAATGTAAAAACCCGGGCCTGAGGATAAACACCTCTGTCGATTCCTAAAGAAGTACCACCTGATGATATTTCAGGATCAAAGCCTTCATATCTGGTAAAAGTCAGGAGATTTTCAGCAGATACATAAAAACGGAGTTTTGATATGTCTGCTTTTTTAGTTAATATTTGGGGAAGCGTGTAGCCCAACTGTATATTTTTCACCCTCATAAAAGAGCCATCTTTTACAAACAGATCAGAAGAGAGCCAATTCCCATTATCATCACTAAATGTAAAACGGGGATATTTATTTGATGATCCTTCACCTGTCCATCTGTTTAACATATATGAAGGAAGATTTATATAAGAAATATCTGTGCGGCGGGTAGCATCATAAATATCATTCCCGGCAGTTCCCTGCAACATCATATTAAAATCAAAGCCTTTCCATTCTATGCTCAGATTAAAACCATATGTCCACTCAGGCATGCCATTCCCTATATTTGTCATATCAGCATCATTAATAACCCCATCCTTATTAATATCAACAAAACGTACATCTCCCGGTGCTGCATTGGGTTGGATCAATTCGTTGTCGTCATTTAAATATTCATTTACTTCATCCCAATTCTGGAATATCCCATTGGTTTTTCTTCCATAAAAATATGGGAAAGGGTTTCCATTTTCGGCCCGTGAAATAGTACCTACATTTTGGTAATAATCGTAATTACTAAACCCTTCATCATTTCCAAGATTAATGAGTTCATTCTTTAGGTAAGAAGTATTACCACTAATGCGGAAACTACAATCAGCAACTTTGAAACGGTAACTCAGTTCGAATTCAAGCCCACTGTTTTCCATCTCTCCAACATTTCCTGTGGGTTTTGATTCCCCTACATACGAAGGTACTGGCATCTTCATAAGCATGCCGTCTGTTTTCTTAACGTAATAATCGGCTGTAACTGTTAACGAATTATTCCAAAACCCTAAATCCAAACCAATATTACTCTGAATAGATTCTTCCCAGCGTAAATCTGCGTTAGCTAATCCTGCCGGTTTTGTTCCATTATAAAGCGTTCCATCACCCGATCCAAACACATAATTATTACCCGTGGATGTTAACACAACATAACCAAATGCACCTATACTCTCATTACCGTTTTTACCCCATGACGCACGCATTTTAATTGAGGTTAACCATTCAGGACGGTTTTTCATAAACTCTTCATTAGTTAAATTCCAACCCAGAGAAACAGATGGAAATATTGCAAACCTGTTTCCTGGTCCAAAATTTGATGAACCATCACGCCTTACTGTTGCTTGTAGCATGTAACGTTCATCATAATTATAGCTAAGCCGTCCAAATAATGAAGAAAGGGTATGGGGACTATATGCGCCACCATAAACAGTTTGATCGCCATTACTTGATGTACCTGTTGTAAAATTTAAGTTAGCCCTGTCAGGATCTTCTTCAACCATATACTTATTACTCCCTCCTATATTACGTCCGGTAGTTTCTTTTGCCGACTGACCTAACATAACCTGAATGTTGTGGTTTTGAAGGAATGTTTTTTCGTACGATAAAACATTTTCGAGCTGCCATACAAGAGACCTGTTCATGCTTGACCACACACTGGAGTTTTCTGCTTTATTAGATTGTCCAAGGTAATATTTCGGTGTCCAACCATCATTACCCCAGAAAGACAAATCAGTACCAAAAGATGATTTAAACTTCAAATTATCCCACAAAGTTATTTCTGCCCAGAAATTAGAAACTAACTTATCTGAATTTCCTTTATCGCCAGGAAGGGTTAGTTGAGCTAAAGGATTGGTAATTTCATTATAATCACTACCTGCAATGGTATAAATAAGGTCATTGTCAGGATTTCTTACTGCTGTAGGATATAAAGCCGCAGCCACATCCTGATCTTCTTCATATATTCCTAACAGAGGTGAAAATGCAATAGCACTACCCAAAATTGAACCATACTCCGAATTAGTGGTAATTCCGCGAGAGTTACTACGTGTATAGGCGGTATTTACACCTATTTTGATATTATTAAGATAATTACGACGTTCCTTAATGTCAAACAGATCATAGGTAGTATTCAATCTCAACGTTAGCCTTTCATAATTTGAGCGATCATAATTACCGCCTACAATTCCATCCTGCTTTAAATATCCAGCTGAAATATAATAATTTGACCTATCACTCATTCCACTTATACTAAGCTGATGATTTTGTATAGGTGCGTTGTAATTAAATACTTCATGTTGCCA
>JAFGOZ010000588.1 GCA_016926235.1 Bacteroidales bacterium
ATATGACGCCTGTGGAATACAGAAATCTTCTAAAACATAAAGACAAGGCGAAAACAACTTTACAGTTCTAAGGGGTCAGTCCACTTTCCTTAATGTTAGACGCAATACAATATTTTATACAAGGGAAAAATTTTGAAAACAACAAGAGCTTATTATATTGACTGGTTAAGAATTATTATTGTCGCATTATTAATTCCCCATCATACTGCAATAACATTCTCACATCTCGGTGATACATACGTTTATTTGCCTATAAAAGATAATGCACTTTATTTCTTTATTCAATCATCGTTTTTAAATTTATGGTTTATGCGAATGTTGTTTTTCATTTCCGGAATATCAACTTTTTATGCATTACGAAAAAGAACGAACAAAGAGTATTTTATTGAACGATGTAAAAAATTGCTTTTACCGACTGTGCTTGCCTTGATATTTGTTTGTCCAGCTATGGGATATTTCAAAGCCATAACATTGAATAATTTCCATGGTTCTTTATTAACATTTTATCCAGTCTTTTATAAGAATATAGTTCTTTATCTGGGGTGGGCTCATTTTTGGTTTCTAGTATATTTATTTGTCTTTTCTATAATCTTTCTGTTAATACGAAGGATTGTAAAGAGTATTGATACTACAGCCGTGAAAATTGGTGTTTATTTATCCCAAAGCAACAGAATCATAATTCCAATATTGCTCTTTATCTTTTTTGAGACCTTGTTCCGTCCTTTCTATCCCGGGTTTCAAACCCTTGTTAATGATTGGGCAAATTTTGCCGTGTATCTTTCATTTTTCTTTTTTGGATATATAATTGGAAGCAAACAAGATTTGATTGATGTTATTGTTTCAAAAATAGGTTTATTTGCAATTATTGCAAGCATATCAACTATATCGTTTATTTTTCTAAAATACGCACAGGATAATATCTCCCTATTTAGCAGCTATTACAATGATATGACCTATACCTACAAATTATGTTTAGCATTCATTCAAGGTATTTCAGAATACTCTTTGGTGTTATTTATTTTTGGTGCAGCAAAATTATATCTCAATAGAGATAATAAAATATATAGATACTTATCGAAAACATCGTTTACATTATATATATTTCATTTTCTGATAATTAATATGACTATGTATTTCATGATTAAACTTTCCTGGAATCATTTTATTATATATATTTTATCAATCTTTCTCGTTTATTCGCTGTTCTTTATCCTATACGAAGCATTACTAAAACGAATTCCTCCTTTAAGATACATATGCGGGATACAAAAATGAGATCTATTGTAATACGCCTAATTAATAGAAGTCTTAACGCAGCTGCACATAAATTAACCGCTGACATTGATCAGCGGTTTTGCTTTATTCACCGTAATGAGTACATTATCTTTTAGCAACTATGTTAAGACACTCAGGTTTTATGCTTCGCAAAAATCCTCGTTAAACGAAACCGCCCCACTATCCAGGAAATTGAATGGAGTAGTCTCTTACATTGCTAAAAAGCTTGCCGAAGCCAATACCAAAAGACAATGAAGCTTTAAATACTCAAGGATTTGCATGGCTCCGATATTTCAAGCGTTTAACCCATGTCCCGTTAACATTATAATAAAATGTGGTATCAACCGAATCACCTGCTTCATCCGGAGCATCTTCATGTGCAACAACCAGGTCAACAAGAGCATCGTTATTGAAGTCAAATTCAAGTGTTTTACAATTTGTCCAGTTATAAGATACATACACGTATTTCCTGGTTTTATTTGCCACACCCACACGCTTGTTTTGAACAATTGTATCAAGTATATTGCTGTTTGCACATATCAAAAAGTATTTTCCGTTGTTTAAACTCTTATTTAGCTCTTTTAGCTGCAAAGAGCCGGTGCAATCTCCTGGTAATAGAAAATATTTCCACTCATTTTTTGTACTTTGTTCTGTTGATCAATAAGCAAAAATTGTACTCGCTGCTTGGTTTTTTTTCTTTTGGCTCTCACAGGTGCTGGTATTGAGTAGCTTTTAATTTTATTAAAAAGTTCTACCGGGGTTTTGGCATAAGTCCCCTTTTTCATTCTGGTTTGCAAAATATCAATATTCCATAGATAATGTTTATACGATATATCGTCACTTTGCCAATAAACCAGACGCTCCAGCCGTTTGACAACCATATCCTCCCGAACATATCCTTTACCATACAGACTTTTCTAATTTTTTTCATACCATATAATCTTATCTTTATCTTTTCTTTGTAGAAACTGCTCAGTACTACAGGGTAAAAATGCGGTCCACCCAGGACATATCGAACTATATCGGTAGTTACCAAAAAAGTTTATTTCCGGAATAAACCCCTGCATCACGGTGATTAATTAAAATTTTCGACCGGTTAATTTAGAAATTCTTCTGCAGTCAGAATCTCATCGTTTTTTGCCTTATAGGCATAATCGATAATTTCATCAATAGTCATATCCTTCGTTATTGAAATCCCGAACATCATTCCAACTTCTTTAAAAAAGTGTTCAGATTGTTTGGAGTCAATATCTACGGGTCTGTGTTTAAGGTGGTCATCCATTTTCTTATCTCCGAACAATATCTCAAAGCTTTCCTGTATCATTAGTTGGGTATAGCGTCTTTTTTCTTTATCCATTTCTACCTCTGGATTTGATGACTTCTCTCTATTGAAAATTTAGTCACGGATTATAAAAAAATATCACTAATGATTGCTGGAGAAGAAATCCGCTCATAGAATATGAATTGCCTACTTATTGATCAAGAGCTACAAGCTTTGTTTTTTTTATAGAATCATCAGTAATCTTAAAAAAGTGAAATGTTTTCCATAGATATCCTTGATGAGCAATCACCAGGTGATTGTCGGCAACACAGTGAAACGCATAATATTCAGCCCCATCAGAGACATCCAGTTCCCAGTGATACTTTTGCAACTCTTCAAGATTATTATTTCTTTTACGTAAGATATAAAGCGTCCCTGCTGCATCTTCAATTTTTAGAAAATATCTCTGCACCTCTGCGCCTACCTCAACTACATATATATCATTAGATATCTTATAAATATAATCCCTTCCAAGTATTCGTTTATTAATTTGAGGCCTAATTCTTGTATTAATATATTTTGTTATTTCATCATCTTCTACTGTACTTACATTTGATATCCGGTTTTTAAACAAAGCTGTGTCTATTTCTTCAACACCATCTTCGGTCTCAACATTTATTGGGTAAATTTCAAATTTCTCATAATTTGCTGGATGATCTTTATTTTTCTCATGAGATATAAAAGACCCATAAACCCACCCTTCTTTGCCAGAATCTGTTTTTATTCGATACCAGTAACTGTTATTATCACCAATCTTATCTTTAAGTTCTGATTTTTCTAGTATCTGAAATGAATCGCCTAAATTTATTTGGAAAAGAACCGTGCTTTCCTTCTTTGCCTGTTCTCGTACATTTACGTCATATCCAACACAAAATGAACTACTTTCATTTTTCTCTGCCCTTGATTCTAATTTATTGCTCAGTTCTGTTTTTTCTTTACTGCAAGAGATTAAGATAGAAGAAAAACTCAATAGAATTACATATTTTACTTTCATATGCTTTCCTTTTTAATTTATTTTAATAGAAATTACTTCAGTAAAGAGTAAAACTATTAATAGTACTACTGAGTACTTCATAATAGCCTCTCCAGGACACACAATATATTTTTCTCTTAGTATTAGGTTTGTCAATTGTAATATTCCACGCAAATGACCGTCCCTGCTCATTTGTCTACAGAGATCTTCTTTTTTCAGCCCAGCACCTTCGCCTAACAAGTCGTCAGATGCTCCGCTCCTCGTGCAAGATAACAGGATGTTATCGACTGATTTCCGCACAGGAGGTGCGAAAAGGAAATCAAAGATAACAGGATGTTATCGATTGATTTCCACACAGGAGGTGCGAAAAGGAAATCAGAAATGATGAAGATGAACGGCACAGCGAGGAATAGCGACAAAAGGCGCAGAACAACCCTAACCATCGGATTCGCGCCCCTTACCGGATGCTGACACTGAGTTAGCTTCGGCACAGCAGGCAGACGAAGCTCAACAAATAAACAGCTATTGCAAAATCAACTTGATTCTATCGGAGTAAGAGAAAAACCTTTTAAGTCAGATTGTTCAATCACATTTTTTAGACTTTCGCTCACTAATATGTACAGTGAGTTTTCTTGAACCCTAAAGAATTCATGCTCACCGATTTTAGCTTCATCGATAACAAGCTTGGTAAATTCCATAATTGGCGGCTCCGACCCAGATATGTACTCTGATTTTTCCAGGTCCGCACAGGCGATTAAGCCAACAATATTAACGGCCTTGTAATTGTCGTGTAAAGTACCGTCTGGCTCCCGTACGCCACCATTAAAACACTGCAAATTACTTACGCCATTATCTTCAAGCAACTTCACAAAACGATTCGAGAAGAGAGGTATGTCTATAAGGTAAAGATCCCTTAACTTCGGCCCCCTTTTTGGATTTAAATTGCAGATAAGGGGTTGAGGGACTTCTCGGCGATACATAACACCCATGGTCCAGGGAACTCGAGTTTTTGGTGAGTCTGCTGTATTTGAGTAGTCTTCTCCATCGTCTGCACGCCAGTTCAGTTGGTAGTACATTTTTCTAATGGCCTCCTTAATCTGTGAGTTTCTTAATTAGTAACTTTTGGGATAATCTGCATTTTTTCGTTTTTAGCGATTGATAGAATTCCTGTGCCAATGGCAAGACAAAATTTGTCCAACCGCTGGGGAAACCATTAATGCTGATGGCAATTTTACGAGAGCGCATATTGATTAAGCAAACAAGACCACAAGATGGCGCAAGTTTACCATCCTTTTTTCAGGTTTTTAGGATAATAGTACACCAATCAAAAATACTGTGCCTAAAGAAAAGGCTAAACAGCTATATCTTATTTAGAAACAACGTACCTATATTATATGATTTTCCTTTTAACGAGAATGAATACTATTACAACATACTTTTCAGTTCCGGAGATAAGCCTGGAACCGATTCATATCCGTGAGAATCTAAAATCAAGAATAAAGGATCATTCAGCCATATCTAAATGATAGAAAATCTTTGTATTATGTCAGTCAACTACGGAGATTGTTTTTAAATTTATTTGGTCTTTTTAAGTTTCTCTTCCGCTTCTTCTATTTGTTCTCCCAGGTATTCCACGTCATCTTCAAAGGTTTCCAGAAATTGAGCCTTCTTTATTCCGGCACCATACTGTATCAAATCCTCTGCTGTTGCGTAATATTCTTTGATGATAGGTTCTGTACGTTTTATAAAATCAGGAAGAACTTCCAGATTATTATCGTTAAGAGCATCCTCAAACTCTTCTATAAAATTCTTTATTTTTTTGCGGAACTTTATATTTATCTGAGCAAATTCCGAAGAATCCATTATCTTTATATCTTTCTTCATCTCATTGATTATAGTGAAGACAATTTAAATTTGTCAACCATTAATATTTGATAAAAGATATGCTTTCCACACACATTTATTTAATTCATCACTCTACTATCAGAAAACTGATTTATATTTTACTTATAGGAATAATTTAATATATTCAATTATTTTGAAATTAAGCAATACTTTTATAAAATAAATATTTACAGTTTTTATAACACTTAAAAGACAATAAATTCTATCTTGCTCAATTTCCCGAGGCAAAGAGAAGGTACTATGAATAATCTCCAGAAATTTATCGAACGCTTGAAACAGGGCGATGTAGAATTCTATACCCGTTTTCAGGAAGAAGAATGGGGCTGCCGCTATTTAGGTAATGGACGTTTTGAGCGATGGCGCAGGAATTACATGGAAAATCGCAATGAAATTGAAGAGCTTGATGAAGCTGGTGTGCATAATCTGTTTGCAAATTATTCAGGCGATCCTTTACTTAAGGGCCTGCTAAAAAAATAATTCAATCCTGATTCCTTCTCATTCTTATAATGCGGACTTACTGAGTAATTAACTAAATAAAGATCTTACGGTTCTTCATTTGTTCTTTGTTTTTTCAGCTGCAGCTAATTGTGTAAAATTAAACCTAAACCAAGTTCTCGCCTTTTAACTGCATTTTTAATTGCTCTATGTTATAGAATATAGGTTTTATTAATAATATTTGACTATCTGGAAATTAAAACCTAATATATAATAACAGGTATTTTTTGAAAGGTAATTTACATGCTGAATGATGAAAAAACATTTTTTGAATATAATGACCTTCTTCAAATTATCAATCGTGGTCCCGGTGTTACTATTATCTGGAGAAATAACCCTGACGTATCAGTATGCTTTGTTTCTGATAATATTAATAAAATTACAGGCTATTCCAGTCAGGAATTTCTTTCCGGCACAGTGACTTTAAACCAAATAATCCATCCTGATGACCTTGAAAAAGTACAAAATAAGAGGGAAACGTCCAGTGCTGATGCAGCATGTGATGAATATGAACTGACATGCTACCGGATTCTTTCCCGTGGGGATGAGCTAAAATATGTAAATGATCAAACATTTATAAAAAGGGATGAGTTCGGAAAGATCATCCACTATCAGATTATTCTATTGGATATTACAGATAGAAGAAAACATGAAGAGTCATTGCGTATATCCCAGTATAGTTTAGATAAAGCGGCAATTGGTGCATTTTGTTTAAATCCCGCGGGGGAAATATATAATGTGAATGATGAAGCCGCACGAATGCTCGGATATACCAGAGAAGAACTTGAATCTCTCTGTCTTTTTGATATTGACCCTATGGTAACCAGTGACAATTACGATGAGATATGGCAAATTCTCGTTGATAATGGGGCTAATTCCTTTGAATCTTTTCATCGTAAAAAAGACGGTACAACTATTCCTGTTGAGATTCATGCCAATATTCTGGAATATGAAGGCAAAATATTTTCGATCTCCTTTTCAAAAGACATATCGAAAAGGAAACAAGCCGAAAAAGCATTGCAGGACAATTTAGTACAGCTTCAAGCTGTTTATAAAAATTTGCCCATAACGTTATGGGCGACTGATGAAAATGGTGTCTTTACTCTTTCAGAAGGATTGTCTTTAAAAAAACAAAATCTAAATCCCGGAGAACTTGTTGGAAAGTCTGTCTATGATTCTTATAAGGATTATCCTGAAATTATTGAAAATTTAAAACGTGTGCACCAGGGGGAATCCTGTGAATATGAAGTAGAAGTTCAGGGGATTATTTATCAAAGTTTCTTAACACCTATTTTTGATGAACAAGGCAAGGTAAAGGGAACAAGCGGTATCGCGATTGATGTTACGGATAAGCGCAAGGCAGAGGAAGAACTTCTTCATTTGCAGAGTTATCTTACCAACATAATCAACTCTATGCCCTCAATTATTATTGGTGTAAATTCCAGAGGATGTATAACTCAATGGAATAAAACAGCAGAAGATTGTACGGATATCTCATCAGAAAAGGCATGCGGTGAAAAACTGTCTACCATTCTTCCTCAGTTGGAACCAGAAATGGTAAAAATTGAAAATAGCATAGAAAACGGTGAGATAGTACAGGAACATAAACGGTCTGCTACTATTGACAAGAATGCTCACTATGAAGAAATGACCATTTATCCTCTGCTTTCCAGCAGTACCAGGGGAGCAGTCATTCGAATTGATGATGTAACGGATCAAGTCAATATGGAAAAGAAGGTATTCCAGACTGAGAAACTCAGCTCCATTGGCAGTATGGCCGCGGGAATCACTCATGATTTAAATAACCTTCTTACTCCTATTCTCGGCTTTTCAGAACTATTGTTTCTGAAAATAGAAGAAAAGGAGGAGGGCTACTCTTATGTAAAGCAAATTAAGGATGCTGCTGAAAAAGCTAAAAATCTAGTAGGGCAATTACTTTCATTTACCCGTCAGGCTCCCCAGGCATATAGCCATATTGATTTAAATCAGGTCGTAAAAGATTTTTTACAGCTGTTACGCCGCACGATTCGAGAAGATATAGAAATTCGTTGGGAAAAGGAAAACGAAATTGCAATGATTAATGGAGACAGAGGTCAGCTGGAGCAAATCATTATGAATCTCGCCATTAATTCACAATTTGCCATGCCGGATGGTGGAACTCTGACTATACGAACAGAACAGAGATATATAGAAACCCATGAAGAGACTATTGGGGGGATGAAGCCTGGTTTATACAATATTTTAATTGTTGAAGATACTGGCAGTGGTATGGATAAAGAAACCCAAATGCATATTTTTAATCCTTTTTTCTCAACAAAGGGAAGTAAGGGGAACGGTTTGGGGTTGGCAACCATCTATGGAATTGTCAAACAGCATGACGGCAATATCCGGCTTTATAGTGAACCTGGTTTAGGTACTATTTTCAGGATAAGTTTTCCTGCCCTTGATGATGCTGATTATAGAGCTGGTTTAGAAGAAATAAGAGAAACAAAAAATAGAGACGGTATCGAAACAATTCTGATTGCTGAAGATAATTATCAGGTAAGAGAATTGACGAAAACTATTCTTGAGCATTCTGGATACAAACTATTGGTAGCTTCTAATGGACAGGAAGCTATAGATAAAATTATGTCCATGAAAAATGAGGGGGATCCTATACACCTGCTTTTAACCGATTTAATTATGCCGGAAATAAATGGAAGAGACCTTTATAAACAAGCAAAACTTGAAATGCCCGAACTAAAAGTGCTATTTATGTCCGGGTATTCTGACATTATCGCTGATCAGAAAAACCCCAATGAGAAATCTTTTTCTATCATTCAAAAACCATTCAGTTTGTCTTCACTTACAGCAAAAGTAAGAGAAATTCTCGACAAAAAAGAGAATTAAAGAAATTAAAACTGCAGGTATAAGGTATCTGCCGAAATTTTTCTGAAGTTTCAGAAGAATGTGCTTATTATACCGCTAATATAATTTGCAATGATGTAGAATAGTTAATAATTGAATATATACAGATCATACTGAGAAGCTGACAATAAGATCTGTATGCCCCTGTCAACAAGACGGGGTGTTAACCAGACATATAAAAAATAATCGAGAAGAAAAAATTTTATTGAACCAAGCAGCTCCCGGCTCATAGAAAATATATTCAGTTTCCACTTACATTGCGTAAGAATATAAGTTCTGATTCAGTTCCCGGATTTTCTGCCCGCTGGCATATATTTTATTGAGCCAATTGAACTTTTTGTTGTAATTAATTTTATACTGTTTTAAACAGGTACTAAAATTATCGGGATGGTTCGCATACCGGGTTTCCCCGACCGTTATTGCGAAACTTATGGAACATCATCCCTGCCTGGCAGGACATACAAAACTCTTACAAAGCGAAAACAGACGAAATTCTTATATGATTCAGTTAGCGGCAATTGTTTTGGAGATACTTTTTAGGAGAGACAATTATGAGAACATTATTAGTTTCAATGATTATTGGAATTGCGGCAGGAATTATTGATATTTTGCCAATGATAATTCAAAAAATGGATAAGAGATCAATTCTATCAGCTTTTTTACAATATTTTTTCGTATCAATAATCATTGTTAATATTAATTTGCCTGGAATTATTTGGTGGCTACAAGGAAGTTTAATCGCACTTGCATTAGCCAGTCCTATTATAATAATCGTATCTGAGAAAGACAGAAAAGCAGTTCCTATCATTGCTTCAATGTCTGTACTACTTGGCGCCTTAATTAGCATTGCTGGGCACTTTTTTGGTTAATTATGGCTAAAAGAGAAATCGAAAGAAAGAAAGAGAATGCGTAATTCCTAAAGACAATTCTTCCAAAAATGTACTCTCGATGAAAAATAATCGATATTGTTGTTCAAATGATGATGATCCATTGTTTTCAATTGTGTCAAAACAGATTAATTCAGTTGAATATTAAGTTTTGTGTAAAAATGCAATAATGAATATTATTGTTAGAAAAGATATTAATACATTTTTAAAGAAAACAATAATTCCTCAATTTAGGGAAAAAGGCTTTACAGGCTCGTTTCCTCATCTTAGAAGAATTATAGAAACCTCTATTGATTTAATAACATTTCAGTTTGATCGCTACGGCGGTGGTTTTGTTATAGAACTTGCAAAAGCGAAGAATGAAGTTTTCAAAACACACTGGGGGGAGGAGATTCCTCAATCAAAATTAACGGCACATGATCTCAACGAAAGAACTCGAATACATACAAAAGGAATTCTTCAAGATAGCGCTACTGAAAATTGGTTTCGTTATGACAAAGGTAGTTTATTTTCAAACCCATTGAAACAAATCCAAAATGACATTGAGAAAAACATGAGCGTTATTGAAAAATTTTTTAATCCGAGAATGTGAAAGCTTTGCGGACACATTTTATGCTGTATCTAACAGCCAATATACGCGGCGGCTTCACCTTGGCCTTCGGCAAATAGCTTCTTTGAGCAATTTTGAAAAAGTATGATATACTTTTCCCTAAATTGCTCAAGCCCGCCAGGGGCGGGTTAACTGTTACCTATGTCCTGAAGTCGGACCGGGCTTAACTGGTTGAAAAAAGCAAGAGCCCGCATCCGCGCGAGCCTTTTAAGAAGGCTTTAACAAAACTATAATGGCATGGAAAAATAAAATTTGAGGATAATACATGAAACAGAAGAAGAACATTTTTTTTGGTTTGCTGATTGCAGCATCATTATTACTGGCAATTAGTTGCGATATAACAGAATCAAATGATGGCGGAACCGACGGCGGAGGTGCAACACCGACAGCCGTAACCTTTGAAAGTGCGGTTTCAGCAGATGGGGCAGATGGTACTGCTAACACAACAGAATTAACGCTAACATTCAGTGTCGATCCGACCACATTAGCAGCAGGCGACATTACAGTAACCGGTGCAACTAAAGGTGCTTTATCAGGAAGCGGTACGACAAGAACACTTGCTGTCTCCAACATTACTGTTGCCAATGGTGAAACAGTATCGATTGCCATAGCAAGTCCAAGCGGTTACACGATAATCGGTTCGCCACAGACAGCAGTCGTATATAGATTATTTATCATAGGCGACATCGGCCCGAGCGGTGTAGGTATAGTATTCTACACAACAGACGGCGGCTCGCATGGACTGGAAGTGGCGCCGAGCGATCAGAGCACATCTCAGGTATGGATAGCAGGAGGATCTACACAAGCAAATGAAAATGGTAATACCGGAACGGCCATAGGAACAGGATTGGCAAACAGTAATGCGATCATAGATCAAACCGGACATACCGGAAGCGCGGCAAAAATATGCAAAGATTATAATGGAGGCGGTTTTAGTGATTGGTTTTTACCGTCCAAAGATGAGCTGAATGCTATATGGGAGAACCTTGTTGATGATGGTACAGGATCAAACAGCGGCGTTGGAGGTTTCACTGGAACCTACTATTGGTCGTCGTCAGAGGGCGATAGTGACGAAGCGTGGGGGCAGAGCTTTGGCAGTGGAAGCCAGAGCTACGGCCCTAAGAATTACGGCACACGGGTTCGGGCTATTCGGGCTTTTTAACAATTTATCAGGTTAACTCCTGAAGGAGTTGGGAGCGATAGATCCCCATTATATTTTTTTATAATGGTGCTATACTTTCGGTACATCCTGCGTCGGTTCGGGAAAGAATCTGCAAACAGATTCTTTCTACTCACTCTCCTTGGCTGCATTATGATCTAAAAGCATTTCAGGCATTTGATTGAGCTTGCCGAAGTGATGTGTATCAATTGATTCTTAAAATGCTTGAGTTTACCAAGGACTTCCCGAGGTAGTATAAGTTTACCCTTGAGCAGGAATGAAACGGAATTAGGTTGAATACGGCGCTATCCATGCCGCAGCTTTATTACTGTAACAAAAGCCCAGCCCCAGCCTATACCGGCTACGTTTCGCGAGTACCCAAATTGGCTCCCGTTGGTCGCTAACTTCGGGTACTCGCGGAACGTTGTTCAAAATATAAATGGCAAGTATAGCTCCCTCAGTCGCGGAAAATAGTTTTCCCTCACCGAATAAAAAAAATTATTCCTCCTTTTTTGATTTTTTAGTTCTGTAAGAATCACCATTAAGTGAAAATATATGTGAATGATGCAATAGACGATCCAGTAGTGCAGCAGTTAAAATATCATCTCCCATCATTTCAGACCAGTCATTGAAATTTTTGTTAGATGCAATAATAATTGAATTTCTTTCATACATTTCACTTATCAAATTGAAAAATAGTATTCAAACGCATTCAAGAAATGTTCTATAACATCTTTTGTTTTGAAAGGAGCTTCCTGTACCGCTGCGTATCTGTTTCTGTTGGATAAATGCAATGACGCAAAATATATTCCTTTGTACAATTTACTATTTTCTCTTCTCCAAAACCGAGTTGCATTTGCAATTCCGGTTTTGTCTGGTCTACGTGTTCGTAAATCTGTATTTTGTGTTTTTAAATTCCAACTCCGTCATATTGCAGTATTTTCTGACCGTTTTCAGATCCTGTCTGGTTTGTCTGGAAATTTATTTTTTACTTTTTTTTGCTTGATTAAATTTTCTGATTTTTTTGTAATCTTTCATAATTATCATGTTGCCGTTGACCTTTTATTTTGGTC
>JAFGOZ010000589.1 GCA_016926235.1 Bacteroidales bacterium
CTATGTTTTTATGAAAGATTATTAACTTTTTGTATTTAGTTATCAAATACTTAAGTCTAAAATTCCAACTTTAGTACGTTCAACTAAATAAACATTAAACTATCGTTTTTTTCATATTTCAAGGCCATTTCTTATTTAAAACCTTATTGTTAATCGAATAAAAAAGGCCGAATAAATAATGTTTCGGCCCCTTAATACTCATTAAAAACTTATTAATTCTTCAAAATTAATTTGGAATATACAATATGGTCAGAAATAATTTGCATCATATATATACCTGCATTTAAATCGCCAATGTAAACATGTGCATTTGTTTCAGAAACGGTAAAATACTTAATCTGAATTCCTGATATATCAATAATCTTGATATATTGAATAGTGCCTCTGACTCCGGAAATAGTTAAATAATCATTTACAGGATTTGGAAAAACAGATATATTCTCAAATGGATCGTTTTTGATTGAGGTGGTAGTATCAATTCTATGCATGATGGCCGTCCAGTTAATAGTAGTAGTATCTTCTGCTGTAACTGTATAGATAACAGTGTCGTTAGAAAAGTCAACAGCATCACCGCTTGCGGGTGATATAGTTGCAAAGTCGGAAATCGTAATACTTGGAACTATTGTATCAAAGTTATTATTCATTTCCATATATACATTAATTGTTTTAATATCACTAATAATATCAGCCGCTTGATATTCTCGATCAAATGAGAATGATGTTATTTCTGCTTGAGATGACAAAGGTATTCTATGCATGATTACTTTCCATCTTTTTGCCGTTATCCCATCCTCAGCAATTACTAGAAAATTAACTGTATCATTTGAAAAATCAACTGTATCCATACTTTTAGGGGTTACTGAAGCAGAATCAGAAATGGTAATTCTTGGAACCAATTTGCTAAAATCTTGATTTGCCTTCATATATGCATCAATTGTCCGCGTTGTACTATTAATTAATACAGGTTGAAATTCATTATCAAAAGAAAATGACAGTATTTCGGCTTCTGATGATAATGTTACACGATGCATTATTACTTTCCATTCAGAAACAGATATACCGTTTTCTGCAGTTACTATATATATAACCGTATCATTTGAAAAATTAACGGGACTCCCACTTACCGGAGATATTGAAGCTAAATCAGATATAGAAATTGTTGGAATAATAGCATCGAAAGAGCTATTTATATCTTTAAACACATCAATTGTTCTATACACACTATCAATGATGGCAGGTTTATATTCATTGTCAAATGTATAACTGTAAATCTCTGTCTGGTTATTTAGTGGATGCCAGTATTCAATGGTTGAACCGGCAGCATTCTCAGTGATAATCATCAATGAATCTACGGGTAAATTTGTAAACACATCGTTTGTGCCTGAGGGCCAATCAATTATTAAACTATCCACTATTATTGCATCACCTAAACCAAAGATGTGCTTGTAATCACTACTTGAAAGATATGTACCACTTCCTGAAATTTCCCAGAATTGCCATAAGTCAACACCATTAATAGTTGCATTAATTTTTAGTTTTGTTCCAATAGCATTTGTATTGGATACTGTACCATTACATTCAATGCTTAACCAATGATAATTGTTCCCTGGATTCATGATTAAAAAGTTTTTATCACCTGCATCATTTCTGCGGCAATAAGCATCCATATCTCCATCATTGTCATAATCAGTCCAGTATTTGTAATATTTATTTAATTGTTTCCCTGTTGTAACCCTAATAAATTCAGAATTTCCAAAATTTAAAAAAAAGTATGATCCTTCAGTATATTGATCCAGGGCAAGGTCAAGGTAACCATTGTTGTCAATATCTATCCAACTTGCATAGCTGGAATTATATATACCTGTAAATGGGAGATCTGTTCTTGCTGTAAAATTTCCACTACCATCATTTTCATATAGGATGTTGAGATAATTATCCTTGTAAGCTAAAACATATAGATCCAGGTCCATGTCATTGTCAAAATCACCCCAAATTCCCAAATTCGTGGTTGCCCTATAATCATCAATTGGAGTAGAGGTAATTTGTTGAAAATTTCCATTCCCATTATTTTTATATAAATAATCGTATGCATTGTTTGTGGTGGCAACAAATACATCTTGCCTGCCATTATTATCATAATCAGCCCAGGCAGCATCGTAGCTATTGGCTGTTGCTGTTGATAAATCGCCACTTGCAATTGACTGGAAATTACCATTTCCATAATTTCTGTATAAAATATTTGATGCTCCTGTTCGGGTAACGAATATATCCAATAAACCATCATTATCCATGTCGGTTACTGAACAGTCTAAACATGATGAAATTAATTGAGTCAATTCTGAGGAAGGTAATGTGTCGAAAATATTGCTACCTTGGTTAATTAATAATTTGTTATTTTGATAGACATTTAATATTAGAATGTCGTTTAGGCTATCATTGTTAAAATCAAATATTGCGGTCCCTCTTGTATCATTTCCAGTTTGAAATGCTTCAATTTCAATCTCTTCAAAATTTCCATCCAATTTATTTATGTATAATCGACTCAGTGAATTGGTAAATCCCATTAACATATCAGGAAAATGATCATTATTCAGATCACCCCAGGACACACTGATTAAGTTTGCAGGCGGATCAATTATGCTAGAGTATTTTTGAGTAAATACAGGCCATGGGGCATTTACAACTTCTTTAAGTATAACTCGCCACGATGCAATCTTAGCAGGATCTTCAGACTCCAAGAGGTATACAACAGTATCATTGCTGAAATCGACTGGCATATTAAGTCCTGGATTTATGGTTGCTCCCTCGCTTATTACAATATCAGGTTTAATACTTGTAAGGTCTGCTCCTTCATATATGTAAATATTTATTATTTTATTTACGGGGTCAATTTCAGCAGTATCAGCTTCTTCAAAAATGCTATATTGAGTAATATCAGTACCTTGATGATATGGTCTAAATAGTTTTATTCTAAAACGGATATCAGAACTGGTGGCCGAATGTATTGATGAATCAGGGGTCGAAGTTAGAAACATTCCGTTCCCACCTGAATATAGATTGCCCGCAGCTTCTAATGGATAGTCTTCTTTAAATAAAATATAATATGTAGAATCCTTATGTAAAGGTATTGAGTCAAAGTAATATCTATCATAAGGAAAATCTACCAGGCTGCGTGAATAGCTGGAATCTATCAATACCCCGCCGCTAAGATTCTTAAGTTCACCCTTATTTGCAGGAGGAATACTAAAAATATAAGCTTTAGCTGCTTTCCCGGAAGCAGCTATATCATATACCGTTTCAAAATAAACCAAATACGCTGTGTCAATTGATCCAAAATTATTTGTTCCACTGCTCAAAATTCCAGGACAAAAACTTTGCCCAATACCATTTAATAGTATGTTTCCTGTTGAGGTTTGCTGAATGGTATATTCAAATTGTGAAAATGCTGAAATATATCCAAAAATAAGCATCAGATTTATCAATCCTTTTTTCATAGTATCATATTATTTATTGTTGTTCCTTAAAATATGACAACTAACTAGTGATTTACCCTAGTTAAATTCTATCCTTATTAATTTCAATGCAAATAAACAATCTATCATTGAATAATCTGATGAATTTGCCAATTTTCCAGACTTTTTCTACCTTAGGAGAACAATTTTAACCTTATGCTGCTCGGAATCATCAGCGATATACATGAAGATATTGTTAGCCTGAAGAAAACCCTCAAGCTATTGGAAAAATATAATTGTGACCATATTGTTTGCCTTGGAGATATAACCGGTTTATCGGTTCCTTATTATGCCCATTTGGATACAAGGGATGCAAATGAATGTATAAAACTGATCAAAAATAATTGTAGTATTTCATTAGCAGGTAATCATGATATGCATGCAATTAAGAAGATTCCTTCATATACAGCAGGAATTGAATATCCTGAGAATTTTTATTCTCTGCGAGGATATGAAAGGCAAAAGACAATAAATAGCCAGATATGGAACTATGATAAAAATACTCTGGATCCCTTATTAACAGAAGAAAGTATTGAGTATTTAAATTCTTTACCTGAATTACAGGTACTCCCAATTGACGGAAAATCTGTTTTTTTCTCACACTTTTTATATCCTGATATTACAGGATCATTGGCTCTAAAATCTTTTCATAGAGAGGATATAGTAAGGCATATCTCTTTTATCGAGAAGAATTCATGTTACATAAGTTTTTGTGGTCATGCACATATTCAGGGAGCATTAATATATACCAATGATAGAGGATTAAAATTAAAAAAGCTTGGAAAAAGATACCGGTTGCGTGAAGCTAAATGTATTATAACTCCCGCTTTGGCTTCCGGATTAACTTCAAATGGTTTTTTAGTATATGATACAAATTATAACGAAATCCAAATAATTTCATTACATTCGGGTAAGTTCAAAATGAATTATAAAGGGGTTTCACGGGATAATAAGTTTTTATTTGGTAAAGTCTAAATTTATTAAAATGAAGAATAGAAAGGCTGGTCTCCGTAATTTTCTATTTACTATAGTATTTCCAACCATTCTTGCTATTGGATTGTTCATTGTTGTTATGTTCTTTGTTTTTATCCCGGCTTTTGAAAAGAATATGATAAATGCCAAGCGGGAAATGATTAAGGAACTTACAAATTCCACCTGGGGCATTTTTGAGAAACATGAGAATGATGTAATAATCGGTTTAATTTCCAGGGAAGAAGCTCAAAAACGTGCCATATCAGAGATTGAGGAAATTCGATATGGTGATGAAGGTAAAGATTATTTTTGGATTACTGATAGCCGGCCATTTATGATCATGCATCCATACAGGCCTGAGTTAAATGGATCTGATCTTTCGCGTATAGCTGATCCTTCGGGCAAATTACTTTTTGTTGAGATGGTTGAAGCAGTCAAGTCCAATGGCTATGGTTATGTTGACTACATGTGGCAATGGAAAGATGACTCAACCCGTATCGTTCCAAAACTATCGTATGTTAAAGAGTTTAAACCCTGGGGATGGGTGATCGGAACGGGGATTTACATAGAGGATGTGTACGATGAGATACACAGGATCGAAGGAAGATTTTCGAAATTATCCATAGGCATAATTGTTATTATTGGGTTATTACTTTCCTTCATACTTTATCAAAGCTTAAGATTGGAAACCCGGCGTGCTAAAGCTGAAGAATCACTCCGCGAATCCAGGGAGAAGTATCGAACCCTGGTTGAAGCTGCTACAGAAGGCATCTTGATGGTTTTAGATAATCATATTGTATATACAAACCTCCCTTTGCAGAATCTATTAGGATATAGTGCAGGTGAATTGATGGATTTACAACCTGGCGAGCTTTTTGATAATAAGGCAGGACTTGATATGACTAACCTTGTTACCCTTGCATCGGAGAAATCATCGGAGGTTATTGAAACGAATGTAAAAACAAAATCAGGAAGAGAACGGCTTGTATCCCTAACCATATCAGCTGTTGAATTTGGTGTTAAAAAAGGTTTTACAATTATTATTAATGATGCACAAAAGAATATCCTAATTGAAGAAGAGCTGAATAAGAATAAAGAACAAATTTATTCTCTCACGGATACTTTAAATATAGGAATTTTTCGAACTACTTTTGGTAAACGGGGAAAATTTCTGGATGCCAATCCGGCTGCATTGGAAATATTTGGATTTACTTCACTAGCTGAATTAATAGAAAAAAGCATATATGATCTGTTTTTTGATGAGAATGAGAAAAGGGAGTTTATGCATGATATTGCCAGGGATAAAAGCATTAAAGGCAGGATACTTCGTTTGAGCCTCAATGATGGTAGTTTTGCTATTGTTTCTGTATCTGTGGTGGTTACAAAAGATGAAAATGGTCAGGATGCATTTTATGAAGGGATTATCCAGGACATTACAGCAAGAAAAAAAGCCGAAGATGAAAAGGAAAGTCTTATAGCAGACCTGCAAACTTCACAATTTTTTATAAATCAACCAGTTAAGTATTTTTCAATTGCTCCCATATCTTGTTCTATTAATACTTCGATTAAAAAGGTAGCTGAACTAATGACCCGAAATAATTTCAATGCTGTACTTATTACTGCAGAATCAGGTCAGCATATTGGAATAATTACAGAGGGCGATTTGAGGCGGAGAGTAATTATAAAAGAGTTGGACTATCATAAGCCGGCATCTGAGATAATGTCTGCTCCACTCATTAGTATTGATGAGAAAGCATTATTTATAGAAGCTGTTCTTTCAATGAGTAAACACAATGTTAAATATCTTGTAATCCGCAATTCATCGAATGAAATTGAAAGTATTGTCAGTGCTGATATTTTAAGGAAGATTCAGTTTCAATCGCACGCAATATTGCTTCGTAATATAAACTTTGCGGGATCAGTGGATGATATAAAATCAGCACATAACCAATTACCTCAGTTGATTAAAGCATTGATAGATAATGGAATGAGTTCAAAGAATGTAAACAGGGTAATGACTATGGTTTCTGATGCAATTACAAAAAAACTCATTGAATTTGCATTACAGGAAATGGGTGATCCTCCGGTTCCATTTGCATTTGTTGCGCTTGGCAGTGAGGGAAGGGAAGAGCAAACACTTAAAACAGATCAGGATAATGCCATTATTTTCGAAGATGTGAGTGCTGAAAATATAGACCATGTAACAAAATATTTTCTTAAGCTTGGAGATACTATATGTACATGGCTAAATCAGACAGGTTATGTTTATTGCCCGGGAAATATTATGGCCAAAAATCCAAAATGGTGTCAATCACTTACAATCTGGAAAAATTATTTTACAACCTGGATTAGCGAATCTACACCGCAGGCATTACTGGAACTGAACATATTCTTTGATTTTAGGGCTATTTACGGAGATTTGAATCTTTGTAAAGAATTGAATAATCATATTGATGAACTTATTGCAATACATCCTCCGTTCTTACTTCACATGACCGAAAACACTTTGCTTTATAAGCCTCCTCTAGGTATTTTAGGAAATATACTAGTCAAAGATACAGATGAGAAAAAGCATGCTATGGATATTAAAGAATCCATGGTCCCTCTTGTAAGTCTTGCCCGTACATATGCACTTAAATATAAGATACATGAAAGCAATACCATACAAAGGTTAGAACTACTATATAAACAAAAAGTTTTTCAGCCCAGTACTTTTAAGGATATGATAGATGCTTATAAATTTTTAATGCAACTTCGATTAAAGCATCAGGCTAATCAGATGGATGCAGGTAAAAATCCGGATAATCTCATACTTCCAAATATCTTAACAACAGTGGAAGTGTCATTATTAAAGAAAGTTTTATCCGGAATAACAAAGCTACAGTCCATGTTAAGTTACGACTTTAAGGGGAGAGGAAATTAATCGTCATATTTATCATTATATAACTGTATAATGACCACTAAATGACCACTTAATAACCATTAAGTGACAAAGAACAGCCCGATACATGGTATACCTGATTGTTTCTTTACAACTCTTTCACTTTAATTTCGTTTTTTATGTGGTTAAATAAAAACTATTTTATATTTTCAGCCCAGTAAACCGAATCTACTAATTAAACATTTTTATTATGCATCACGGACCTGCTGTAAAACTAGGGGAGGACCGTGCCTCTGGCAAAAAAGCCAAAATAGGGGTATGGTTGTTCATTGTGTATTCCATCGTGTATGGAGGCTTTGTGGCTATTGGAGTGGCCAATTATAAACTCATGGGTAAAATTGTATTTGCCGGTCAAAATCTGGCTGTAATTTATGGCTTTGGACTCATCCTATTTGCCATAATATTGGGCCTTATCTATAATTCGGTATGTACAAGGTTGGAAAACAAAATGAATAAGGAGGAACAGTCATGATTTATCAAACTTCACCTATTGCCATAATACTTTTCGTAGTATTTGTATTATTTGTATTGGCTTTATCATTTTATTTTGCCCGTAAAACAAAATCTGCCAGCGGATACTTTGCTGCTGGAGGAACCATCCATTGGGCAGTAAACGGTATTGCATTTGCAGGAGATTATCTTTCAGCTGCTTCATTTCTTGGAATTTGCGGTATGATTGCATTTTTTGGATATGATGGATTTCTATATTCAATTGGATATCTTGCAGGATGGATTGTTGCATTGTTTCTTGTCGCCGAACCACTTAAGCGTTTAGGAAAATTTACATTTACTGATGCACTTGACTCAAAATTTAATTCAAGAGCTATACAGCTTACTGCTGCTATTAGTACCCTTATAGTTTCCATGTTTTATCTTATCCCGCAAATGGTGGGCGCTGGTGCATTGGTTAAACCATTACTTGGATTGGAGCATCATTGGGGTGTTATAATTGTAGGAGCCGTGGTGATATTGATCGTTGCAACAGCAGGTATGACATCTACAACCTATGTGCAATTTATAAAGGGCGGTCTGCTCATAATCTTTTCGACCATTCTCGCAGTATATATATTTAATAACGGACTTACCTTAAATCCTGATCATGAGCATCAGCAATATCATGATTTTATAACCCTCGCTCCTGTTGTTGACGCTGGTCAGGTGGTTTCTGTTGAGGGATATAATGTAATAAGTCAGCAGGATGTTAAGGAAAAGCACCTGGTAAAGTTAGAGAAGGATGGAATAAATCGCTGGTATTCTTTAAGTGAGAAAGATGGTAATGCTGTTCTGACAGAGATGCTTTCTGTAACAAACAGTGCTGATGGGCAAAAACTTTATAATGGAGAACCCAAAGAAAATGCAAAATTCTTCCAGGTAGGACATATGAGCAAGATAATTGTAGATGGAAAAGAAGTTGACAAAACAGGCCCGATGGGACCATTTAAATTTTTATCAACCATAGAAAAAAGTGAAATTGTACGCTTCTCGGAATTAAAATTTAAGGACGGAGAAAACAGCATAACTGCATGGTATCAAAATCCAACTGCAGGTAGCGATATGATGAAACCTGGCTTAAAATTTAAGATTGGTGAGGGAGCAACCCCAATATCAAAACTAAATTTTATTTCTTTAATGATAGCGTTATTCTTAGGAACATCTGCACTTCCACATATCTTAATCAGATATTATACCGTTCCAAGTCAGAAAGATGCAAGAAAATCAACCATTGTGGCTATTGCATCCATTGGAGCTTTCTATGTACTGACCATGTTTATGGGCATGGGTGCATCAGTAAATGGTGTATTGGATATGGAGAGCAGTAATATGTCGGCACCTCTTTTGGCACGTGCCTTTGGAATAGGGTTGTTTTCTATAATTTCGGCAATCGCTTTTGCAACTATATTGGGCACGGTAAGTGGACTGATAGTTGCTTCTTCGGGAGCTATTGCCCATGATTTTATGGATAACTTTCTACGCAAGAACATGGATGACAAGAAGAAGGTAAAAGCCGGTAAAATTGCTGCATTCTCTGTAGGAATAATTGCTATTGGTTTAGGAATTGCATTTAAAGGAATGAACGTTTCGTTTCTTGTAGGTTGGGCATTTGCTGTTGCAGCATCTGCTAACCTTCCAGCCATATTAATGCTGCTTTTTTGGAAGAAAACAACGGCAAAAGGCATTGCCTGGTCAATTATTTCCGGTATTGTATCAGCATTGGGTATTATTCTTACTTCACCTTCAATGTTTGATCAATTTGGATGGGGCAAAGAAAATGCACCACACCAGCTTGATAATCCTGCAATAATATCCTTTACACTTGCACTTATTGTGCTTGTAATAGTATCATTAATAACTAAAAAAGATAATGCAAAACTTGAAAAGGCAGGTTAATACCTGTCTTTTCTCAATACAAAATAATTATGAAAAGAACCCTAATCCTTTTAAGCATAATCCTGGCTCCAATGCTATTAAAAGCACAGGATGAAGAACCCAAATATGGAATAAGTTTTTCTGGTTTTGTAAAGAGTGATTTTTTCTACGATACCCGTCAAACTGTTTCAATAAGAGAAGGGCATTTCCTTCTTTGGCCTGCAGCTGAGAAACTGGACGCAAATGGTGATGATATGAATGCTGTGCCAAATTTTAATTTTTTAGCCATCCAATCCAGGATTACAGGTAAAATTACAGGGCCTGATGCATTTGGAGCAAAGACATCCGGTGTAATAGAAGCCGATTTTTTTGGAAATGAAAACAGCACTTTTGCTGATGTAAATGGCTTTCGTTTACGTCATGCTTTTGTAAAATTAAACTGGACCAATACGGAGCTTTTAGCTGGTCAATTCTGGCATCCTATGTTTGTGACAGATTGTTTTCCAGGTGTTATTTCATTTAATACGGGAGCACCATTTCAACCATTTTCACGTAACCCGCAATTAAGAGTTACACAAAAATTTGGTGACATGAAAGTGATCTTTGCGGCATTATCTCACCGTGATTTTGCTACAGCTGCAGGATCAGAAGGACTGAGGAACTCAGCAATACCTGATTTGAACCTTCATTTTCAATATGGTACTAAAAATGCAGATGCAGGTACTGAATTTCTTGTGGGTTTGGGAGTGGAATATAAAACCATTGTTCCCCGGTTAACAAGCAGTATGGTTGCAACTCCAGAATCATATGAAATAAATTTTGCAGATTCTTCTGTAACCCATATAAAAGAAGTAACTACCAGCTATAAAGTGGACGAATCAGTAAGCAGCTATGCTGCTATGGCATATTCTAAAATTAAACTTGCCCCTGTGACCATTAATATTGAAGGAGTATACGGTCAAAATATGTACGATGCAGTGATGATAAGCAGTATTGCAAGGATAGGTGTGGCTGATAGTTCTACTATGTCATATGATTATACACCAACAACCTGCTATTCAGTTTGGACTGATATCCTGACAAATGGAAAAACTATTCAGGGCGGACTATTTGTGGGCTATACAGGCAATTTGGGTTCTTCAGGCTTTGAAAGCACCCCGGACAAGAAAAATTTTGATTCCTACGGAACGAGGTATAGCATAGAAAGTGTTTTGAGAATTGCCCCACGTATTATTTTTAACTCAGGTAAAACACGGTTTGCCGGTGAAATTGAATATACAAGCGCAGCTTTTGGTGATGGTACGTATGATAATAAAGCGATTCCACAAAATACGAAAACAGTATCCAATATAAGGTTCCTGTTATCAGCTTATTATTTCTTTTAGTTTGTAATTGTATGTAAAATATTAAAATCCACTCTGAATCAAAAAAGAGAAAGAGTGGATTTTTTGATTTGTTATTGTATATGGAAAACAATGTTCAGGATTTAATCATTGAGAATGTAAATGAAAATGAGGCTCATGTTTTGACTGAGATAGCATTCGAAGCCAAAAAACACTGGAACTACCCCAATCACTTTTACGATATTTGGAAAGAAGAACTCACAATAACTCCGGGTTATATTGAAAAAAATATTGTTAATAAAGCAGTGTTTTGTGGAGAAATAGTTGGGTTTTACGCTATCGTTGAAAATAAGTCAGACTTTTGGAGTGGAGAAGTATTTGTACAGAGAGGCTTTTGGCTTGAACATATTTTTGTTAAACCCAACTTTCACAATCAGGGTATAGGCATAAAACTTATTGAACATGCAAAAATAGAAGCACATAATAGGGGTGTTGAACATTTGCTAATTTTTGCAGACCCAAATGCAAGGGGTTTCTATGATAAAATGGGAGCAAGTTTCCTGTCTCTTTCAAAATCTTCCATTGCTGACAGGCTAATCCCGATATATGAATTAAAAACAGGGTTGTAAATGTAATCCGGGTATAGAGTTTTTCATAACAATACGTTATATTTATTTGTTGAAAATTTTACTGATATGAACCTGGAAGAATTACTTGTTGATAGTAGTCGTGCCGTGGCAGACATTGCCACAGATACTGTGCTTTCAGACACTAAAGTTTACTACCCTCCGTTGGTTGAAATGGCTTTTTCAGGAAAACCTAAATATTCTGAGAGAGCATGTCGCATAATGGCAATGGTGAATCAAAGCAACAAAGATTTAGTTAAACCTTATGTGAAAAAGATCATACATTCTCTTAATTCTTTAAATAGTAGTAAGCAGATGAACCTTTTGTACTTACTGATTGACCATGCTTATCCTCTTGATGATGATGAACTTGGTATATTGGTGAGTTTTTGTTTTGACAAGGTTGCAGCCGAAAAAGTAACTCCGGGCGTTAAAGTTCTTAGTCTTGAAGTATTACTGGTAATTATAAAATTCATACCGGAACTTAAAGATGAACTGATTATTTTGATTCAAGACCAGCTGCCTAAAAATTCGGCAGGGTTTAAAGTAAGGGGGAATAGGGCGTTGAGATTTTTAAGCAGTATATAAAAGGCCAGGGCAAATGCTATACAGCTTTTATATTTTGTGTGGTTGCTTTTGCGATTTTTTCTAATAATATTTCGGTTATTATAGGTTTCGAAATATAATCGGTAAAACCCAAATCAAGAAGTTCTTTTGGTTCATGTTCAAAGACATAAGCGGTTTGGGCTATAACAGGTATATCTTCCCTTATTTTTCTGATCTCCTTATATGCGGTAATCCCATCCATCACTGGCATTCTTATGTCCATAAGGACTATATCAATTTCAGGTTTTTCTTTGCATGTATTTACCGCTTCAAGTCCGTTTTTAGCATGGTAAAGTTTAATATTTTCACTAGAAAGTATCGATTCCAATAATAAATAGTTATACATTTCATCTTCCGCAATAAGTATTTTTAAAGGAATATTCATCATTTTTAAAGAAAATGATTCTTTATCAAGGTTATTTTCTTCAAAAGGTATAAATGGAAGTGTAAGGATGAATACAGATCCTGAATTGGGTTCTGATTCTAACCTAATCTTCCCGTTTAACAATTCAGCGAATGACTTGGAAATAGATAAACCCAAACCTGTCCCTCCATAGTCAACGTGAATCGATGGGCCTCCTTGTCCAAAGCGTTCGAAAATTGATGTGTGGTGCTTTTTGTCAATTCCTATTCCAGTGTCTTTCACGTAAAATTCTATGTTATTTTCTAAAAGTTTATATCCAATTTCAATATAACCTTCATGTGTGAATTTGAATGCATTGTTTATGAGGTTGGTCAATATTTGAGAAAGTTTAGTTAAATCGGTAAGGATGGAAATGTTTTCCCGGGAATTATTTATATTACAAATCAATTCAATGTTTTTCTTTTTTGCCATTGATAAAAAAGCATCATGTAGCTGGGAAAGCAGTATATTTATATCAACTGGTACGTATTTTACTTTTATATGTCCTGTTTGAATGCTTGAAATTGTTAGCACATCTGTAACAATTGAAAGCAATTGCCTGCTGTTAACGAGGATAATATCAGTATAATTCCTGATTATCTCTTGTGATAAATCCTGTCCTCCTTTTAATAACTCAGAGAAACCTACTATTGCATTAAGTGGTGTCCTTATTTCATGAGACATATTTTGGAGAAAAGCTTCTTTGAGTTTATCTGAACGCTCGGCTTTGTCACGAGCCTCAATCAGATCCTGTTCCATTTTTTTTCGTTGCGTAATGTCCTGCACCGTGCCTATTATTTTTCGGGTATTGGTTTTTTCATTATAAAACATTTCATTGTGGGATAAGAAATATCTTACAGGGCCATTTGCAGGGTTGCTTCTGTATTCAATGGTCATAATAGTATCTTTATCCTTTCTCGGTTTATTGCTTTCGAGAATTATATGCCGGTCATCAGGGTGGATAGCCTCTAAGAAATCATCAATTTTAGGGATACCTTTCTTTGGTTCGAATCCAAACAGATTGTACATTTCTTCTGAAAAATAGCCTTCTTCCGTATCCAGGTCAAGTTCCATACTGCCTATTTTTGCCGTTTTTTGTGCTCTTGCCAGGGATTCTTCACTACGACGCAGGGCCTCTTCGGCTTTCTTTCTCTCGGTTATATTCTGGTCTATTGTGCAAGCAAAAAACTTACCATTATAATCAATATAGTTTGTTGTTATCTCCACAGGAAATATCCGCCCGTCTTTTGTTTTGTGCCTTGATTGGAACACCATCCTTTTTTGGGCCATAAGCTGTAATTTATGATTCTGCCATCCTTCTTCCGGAAAATCAGGGTCTATATGAAAAACCTTCAGGCCAATCAGTTCTTCCCTGCTGTAGCCCAAGGCTTTACATTCGGCATCGTTCACATATACAATCCTTGCTTCATCATCGACCCAAAGAGTGTTGTTTGAAGAATTATCAATCGAAAACTGTGCCAGTCTTAATTTATCTTCGATTGATATTTTCTCTGTAATATCCCTGAATAACCAAACCCTGCCTTTTATCTGGTTATCATCTATTAACGGATATGAAAGCCTTTCAATTTTACGTTCGTCATTTAAATGAAGAATATCTTCGGATGGTAACGATGAATTATATATTTCTTCAATACGTTTGGCGAATTGTCCCGGGCATGCAAGTTGTGGCTTTACATATTTGATAAGGAACTCGTCTGTATTACCAGGTACCAGTCCATCAGGAATTGAAAATATTTCTCTAAACCTGCTGTTAGTATGTGAAATTACACCATTTTCCTGTACAACGAGCAGGCCATCATTTATAGATTCTATTGTAGCTTTCAGGATTGATTCGCTGCTTCTGACTGCAAGTTCAGCTTTTTTTTGTCTTGTTATATCCTGAATAATAGTTAAAAATCTGGTTGTCGGTTTGTTGTTTTCATCTTTTTCCATTTCTGCAATCCCATGGACATATCGCTGAGGGGAACCGTCTGCAGGATTAATAGCAAATTCAAGATCGAATCTTTTTCCTTGCTCGATCAATTCAAAAAATGCTTTACGAAAAACAGGCAAATCCACTATGCACTTCTTCACCTGATCAAAAGAAATATTGCATGCGATTGGTGGGAATCCATAGATTTTCATCGCTTCAGCCGATGCCCAGAGTTCTTTGTCATGAATATCCTGCTCGGAAAACCCTATGCGACCAATTTCCTGGGCTTTTTTAAGCCTTGTTTCACTTTCCTTTAATGCCCGCTCTGATTCAATCTGATCTGTAATATCGCGTGCTGATGCATATATCATCCCTTCTGAAGGAAAGGAGCGCCATTCAATCCAACGGTATGTGCCATCTTTATGCCTGTACCTGTTCCTGAAGCCTTTAATTGTATTCTTATTAGCCAGTTCATTGGTTGCTTCAATGGTAGTTTGGACATCTTCAGGATGAACAAATTGGATAAACGGTTTTCCTTCCAGATCAGATAATGTATAACCCAATGTTTTTTCCCATTCCGGGTTCAGCTTTATGAAATTTCCGTTCGTATCCGCAATACAAAGCAGGTCGATACTATGGGCAAAAAAAAGATCTAAGATATTATCAGGATGTATTATTTTTTCTATTCCCTTGTTCGTGGTTTCCTCTTTTTTATGTTTCATAACCGAAGAATATAAGTTTTTAAACCTGAAATATTATTCTATTAGTTATATTATTATGTATTTAATAGCATGAATATAATAATCGACCAAAGGATCCGTTATTATTGGCGAGTTTTAAAAGAGTAAATTAGTGCCAACAAAGAACAATATTCATAATACCTTTACACACAGTAAAGAAATCAATTGAGAAAAATGATAAGACTAAATGCCATTTTATAGTATTTTGAAAATGGTATTCTGTAATTATGAATTTATGGATATTCTTCAATAATTCCTAATGAATACGCAAATATTTGATAATGTTTTTACAGATTAATTTTAATTAAACCAAGGCAGAATGTATACTAAGAAATCATGAAAATTTCCCATTATACAGGATAAAAGAAAACCGTATATTTTTATCCGACCTTCTTTAATTTACAAATGTTAATCCCTAATACCTGATCATTTTCAAAGAAAACAAAGGATATTTTATTTTTCAAAAAAAAGAGCTTATCTCGGTTGAGAAAGCTCTTTTTATATGTGCTGGTTTCCTAATATTTTTCGAATTCATCATCAATAACGTTTTCTAAATTAATTACCGGTTTAGCTGACTTTTTTTGTGCTTTATCTGGTGTAAAATCCTTCACTTTTTCCGATAGTTTTCTTGTTTTATTTTTTCTGTTTGTAACATTTGCATGGTTCACCTTAAAAAATGAAATCAACTCTTTGAGTATTTCTGACTGGGAAGCCATTTCTTCAGCGCTACTGGCTAATTCTTCAGAAGCCGACGCGTTTTGTTGAGTAACGCTGCTTAATTGCTGTATGGCATTATTAATCTGATCCACTCCATTGTTTTGTTCAAGGCTTGCGGCTGCTATCTCTCTAACTAATTGAGTAGTTTTTTCAACTTCAGGAAGAGTCTCTTTCATTCTGTCACCTGCATTTTCAGCATATTCCAGGCTTTTCTGGGCCAGGGATACTATCTCTTCAGCAGCTACTTTACTTCTTTCTGCTAGCTTACGTACTTCGGCAGCAACTACTGCAAAACCTTTACCATGTTCCCCGGCCCTGGCGGCTTCAACAGCTGCATTCAATGCCAGGATATTTGTTTGAAAAGCAATGTCATTAATGATTACAATTTTACTGGCTATTTCTTTGTTGGCACTTTTTGTATTTTCAGCTTTATCATTTACTTCGTTTATCCCATCTTGTGCAACAATCGAAATCTTTTCAGTTTGTTGTGCATTTTCTGTGTTTTGCTGAATATTTGCAGCGATTTCTTCCATTGTAGAAGATATTTCTTCTACGGAGGAAGCCTGTTCATTTGCCCCCTGCGATAATTGAACAGATGTACTACTTACTTCCTGGCTTGCTGAAGCAATATTTTCAGCACCGGAAATAATATTTATAACGATATTTCTTAAATTCTCCACCATTTCATTTAAGGCATCTGCAAGTTCACCTACTTCATCTTTTTGATGTACATCAAGGTTTGTCTCCAGTTGGCCGGATGCAATCAGTTTTGCAAACTGCACTCCTTTATTCAAAGCAATAGTAATTGTTTTACTTATCTGGCTGTTAATAAGAATAAATATTAATAAGCTAATTACAATAGCAGCTATTACAGATGTTCTTACTTTATGAATTATACCCAGTAACTCTTTTTCATAAATAGATACACATACGAAGGATTCCATTGAATCAATATATTTGAAATACTGGTATTTCATACTGCCATTCCACATATACTTTGTTTTCCCACTCTTCTGTGTTGAACTGATCAATTGTTGGAAAAACTCTGCTCCTGATTGGTTTTCGCCTTCACTAGTAGGATGAATTATAAAATCCCCATTCTTATCAACTATAAATGGATATCCACTATTAAAATAGGTTTTCTTTTTAAACATGTTTTTCAAATCGCCCATGTCTTTTTCTCTGATACCAACTCCCAACATGCCTTCTATATTACCATTGATATAGATAGGACAATATGAAGTTAAATACCAGTCATCAATCACGATTGCCCTTCCTGAGTATTTTTGTCCGTTCATAACTGTTAATGCCACATCCGAATTGCTCGCAACAAGTGTCCCGTTAACTCTTTTACCATTATTATCAATTAAAGATGTTGATATTCTTATAAATCCATTGGTTGTTTTTTTAAATATAGATACTACAGCTCCAGTTAGTTGAGCAACTTCATCTACATAATCATAATTCAATGAAATGTCCGCATTGTTAATTAACCAGTAACTATTTGCATCATTTGATTGATCCGATGTCTCTGCTATCCGGACATTCCCTACTTTCTTTAATAGACTTTCAGCTATATTAAGGGCATTATCAGCGTTTTTTTGGCTACTTTTAATTTGCATTTCAATGTAGTTTGCCAAATCATTTACCTGCTCAGACATTCGTGTGTCTGTGTCTTCGATAATTTTAGCTTTTTGCATCCGTATGGTAAAAACTCCCAATGCACTCAGGATTACTACCATTATAAGGCCAACTATTACGTTCAACCTTATCCCGATTTTCATGTCTTTAAATGATTTCATACCTGTATTTTTTGGTTAATAAAATGTTCAACACACATTATATTTCCTGATATGGTTATAATTTAAGTGTTACGTGCATGATGTGATGTTCAGGAATATAATAATACAAAAATGCATCTAATACATTTTATATATAAGAGGGAAAAAACCTTTTTTGGTCAGGTATTTACCCTAAAATCAAGATAGGGTTCTTACAATTAAAAGGAAGATTTTTAAGGTAAATTCGGACTAATATTTATTGGATGGAGTAAAACTAATTGCGGGAGTCTTTATAGTGTCATATAAAGCAAATATTAAATGTCTACCAGTTTGTTTTTTATCGCATACATAACAAGGTGAGCCGAATTTTTTGTTTCTGTTTTTTCCAATAAACTTGTTCTGTAATTATCGATGGTTTTAGGACTCAAAAAGAGCACTTCCGCAATTTCTTTATTTGAGTACCCCTGACATATAAGCATTAATACTTCTGATTCCCGGCTTGAGAGTGTGATATTGTTGTTTGAAAGAGCATCTGCTCCTTCATGGGAAATTTTAACTA
>JAFGOZ010000590.1 GCA_016926235.1 Bacteroidales bacterium
AACCAAAAGGACAGGTATTGACTTTATATTGGATACTAAGGTGATTAAAATATCAATAATTTATAGATGGAATAAAATTGCCAGCCGTTAACATGCGGTCATACGCAATGCGGTATGCTGTGCCTGTTTTATTTGCAGCTCATTTAATAAAGCTTTCAGTAGCTCGACAAGTGAGCGCTTTGAATCCCGCACTGCGCATACCGCTGACCGTTAGGCATAATTTGAAAAGCTGTCTTATCCTGAAATATGTTGACACTTTTTCAAAAGAAAAAGGAGGACAAGACATACACCAAGCCATTCAACGAGATAATTCGGTTAACCAATTCGCAATCTTTTTGCCCCTGAGCTTAGATAAGTAATAAATAGTATTGTTTAATATACTTAAGAGTTAATGATTTGCGTTATCTTGGTGAAACAGTAACTATTAATCACTGATAATTTTTACTAAAATGGGAAAACTTAAAGTAATCTTAACAGCAATTCCAGAGTGTTATTTAATTGTATTAGCTTTGCTTTCAGGTTACACACCACCATTATCGTTAAGCCCTTTTGCCATTGGTTTAGCTTTTTTGCTAATTCTTCAAGTTTTATTTAAAAACAAGATTACAGGCATAATTATTGCTAACCTATTTATTTTGATTAGTTTATATATGTTAGTGGCCTTGTTCTCTGAATTCAAAGAATTTCAAACTTTCGATAGTGGAGCAAAACAGCTAATTTTTGTAGGAATCCCACTTATAATTTTGAACTTCTTCGTTGCTGGATTAATGATTTATAAGTACCTGGGTAAGGAATTTCAAAATGATTCAAAAATAAATACTGCTGTTAATTAAACATAAATGGATTTAGCTATATCAGATTTCAATAATATGTCTCTACAGACAACAAAATTGTTTTCCAAATAATGTGCAGCGCCTAACATGCGGTCATACGCAACCGGCAGGCAGGCTGCACATACTGCAGACCGTTGTGCGTTAAAAACCAAAGAGATATGAAACATTTATTAATGACCTTGGGACTTTTCTCAGTTTTAATTACTGATGGACAGAGTCAAAATGGTAACGTTTGTTTGAACCAAACATTTGCATCGTGGTTTGATTCTAAGATTGTCAATGACAAATACTTAATCGAATGCTATATTCCGGAAAATGTTTCCACACCAATAGATTCATTACCAATAATATTTGTATTAGATGCAGACATGTCATTTGCTATGACTTATGACATCGTCAGATGGCTTAAATGGGGTAATGAAATTCCTGATGTTGCTATTATCGGCATTTCTTATGGTCAAACGCAAGCTGTTTGGTGGCAGAAGCGTTCAAGAGATTTTACGACATGCCAAGATAAAACTGAGATTTGGGGAAAATGGGAATTTGCTGGTGGCGGTGATAATTTTATTAAATTCATTGAATATGAATTGTTTCCATATCTTGAAAATCAATATAAACTAAGAAGTCACAACCGAACAATTGTGGGTTTATCCTTTGGTGGTTTAATAAGTACAGAAATATTATTTTCTAAAACTGAATTATTTAGAAATTACATTATAGCCGGACCTGCTTTACAATGGAATGATAGGGCTATATTCAAAAAAGAAGAAAATTACGCTGAAACTAATAAAATATTGAATGCAATAGTTTTCACCTCTATTGGAAATCTTGATGATAAAACAATTATAGAACCATGGAAAGAATTTAATAATCTGATATCTAACAGGAAATATGAAAACCTGGTATATAAAACAGAAGTTATAGAAAATGAAACACATTTATCTATGTTTCCTGCTGCATTGACAAAAGGAATTAAATTTGTATTGAATCAACAAAAACACTAAGCACAACAGCGTGTAAGTCATTGCTGGCAGAGGGTTTGCGTGGCCAATTCTTTTGGTTACCTTGTGCTATCTCGACAACAAAGCGCATTGGCAACGCAAAAGCTCATACACGCTTTCGTTAGCATTCAGCAGACAGATAAACATTAATTAAAATGAATTAAAATGAAAAAAACAATCTTTACTATTTTGTCCTTTTTATTGATTAATCTGCATTTTATAAATGCTCAGGAGAATGTCACAAAGACTAAAAAAGGAAAAATTGGGATTACGTTCTCTTCATTTGGAGAAAATGATGTATTTAGGTTTGACGAATTAGATGGTGCTGCCAGTTATAATAGTGATTATTTTTATACAATAGGAATCAACTATGTTTACCCTATTAATAAATGGTTAGAAGCCGAAACAGGAATAGAATACTCCAAACAGAATATTATAGTTCATCCAAATCTACCACCAGACATGGATAATTCCCCACGAAAAGAAAATTTTACTCTAATTGATATCCCTGTAACATTAAGAGCAAATTTTTTAAAATATTTTTTTGTCAATGGAGGCTTGATTGTTGATATTGATGGTTCAACAAATAGTTCGATCGACAATCAAACCGGGATTGGAGCTTTAATTGGCTTATCAATAAAATACGACTTTGACTTTGGCATTTCTGCTTTTGTAAACCCTTACACAAAAATACATTCCTTAATACCGTTTCAAGGCGAACAATATCATCAGAGAATTTGGGAAAATGGCATTAGGATTGGATTTACTTATGACTTAAGAAAAATGAAATAAATACAAAGCATAACATCGGGTAAAGTTAATTGTCTTTGGTTGTAGGTATTCGAAAGTTGTATACTTTTAATAATGTAAATTGTAACTCGACAACACAGCGCAATGAAACGGTAACCAGCCGGGAGATTCGCCCCGAACTCATGCCTACCCTGCCGCTCCGGCAGGCAAGCTTGTCCCTCTTGCCACATCCCTTGTCACTTGTTACTTGTCCCTCGTCCCTATCTTCGCTCTTATTCAATACCAATTGTCCATTCTAAATCGAATTTCACTATATTTACCCTTGAAACAGTCCTCCTGTTTCGCCGTTCATTTCAGGAAAACTGCAGAAAAATTCACAGGTCACCAACAGACCGGTTGCATTAATAAATATGAGCATTGTGATAAGTGTATAAATAAAATGTGATCCATGGAAAGCAAAACAAACAAAATTGCAATTCTCATAGACGGAGATAATGCACAAGCGAAGTTATTAAAACCCATTCTTGAGGAAGTCTCTAAATACGGGAAAGTTACTATTCGCAGGATTTATGGTGACTGGACAAGACCGCAGATGAACAGCTGGAAAGAAAAATTGAATGATTTGTCATTTAACCCAATTCAAAAGTTTTCCTATACCAGTGGGAAAAACTCAACTGACAGTTCCATGATTATTGATGCCATGGATATACTTCATGATAAAATTGTTGATGGTTTTTGCATTGTTTCCAGTGATAGTGACTATACCGGATTGGCAAAGAGAATCAGAGAAGATGGCGTTTTTGTTATGGGCGTTGGTATGAAAACAACTCCAAATGCTTTTGTTCAATCGTGCGAAGTATTTACATTTTGTGAA
>JAFGOZ010000591.1 GCA_016926235.1 Bacteroidales bacterium
GTTAATAACCAGAATAACTCTGCGAGTTATTTCCGGTTATGTAACACTTGGTTTACATCATCATGAAAGAAAACTTATATTTGTTAACCAATGGTCTGAAATAAGGGAGTAGTTAATCGTCCCCGCAATGTAAGCATTCGGTCTGCTACATGTTGACAGAGATATGATTATGGACTATTTTGCCGAGAATCAGGTACAGAAATTGGATATAGAATAAAACATAGACCTTGCTAAGGTGCATTTTTATAACCCCCAGGAGGATTATGAGCTGGATGGAACCGACTTATCAAAGAACGGCTTGTTTTTACTAGGTTTTGAATGAAAAAATGATTTTTATCCAAAATGCTTGTCAAAAGATGAAGTTTTCATACAAATTAGCTGGTCAAAAAAATGATGAAATTTTGAACAAATTATATTTTTTTACAGCTTCTGCAGAATGGACTTTTTGTAGAGGACTCAATATTTTAGTTTTATTATATTTAGTAATTTCTATTTACATTATTTATGAGTTGGTATTATTATAAGAGGGCATTGCTTTCAGATAAGGAAATTCATAAAGACATAGTAATTTCAAAAAAAGAAGCAAATTCGTTATTAAAATTTCACAAAGCATTCTTTTTGAGATATACCACTAATTTTGATCAAAAATACGTCTCTCCTGCATATTATATAATAAAAGATTCCTGGAATGGATTTGATGAATTAAGCTCAAATGCCAGAACCCAAGTCAGGAAAGCTTTCAGAATGTGTGATGTTAAACGAATTAACAATGATATTTTAATCTCACAGGGCTATGAGGTTTACAAAGAGAATATGACGATTCATAGAGAAAATGATTCATTACTAAATCCTGAAACTTATATCCAGATGATTTGTAATACAAGTAGTAGAGACTTATTCGGTTGCTTTGATCGTCAAACAGATGAATTAATAGGTTACGCGCGAAATATAGTGGGAGAAGGAGTAAATTATTCAGGAATAAAGGCTAAACCAAAGTTTTTCAAAACTCATTATCCATTCTATGCTCTTTTTTATAAAATGAATGAATATTACTTATATGAATGTAAGAAAAAATATGTGTGTGATGGATTCAGAACAATTGATAATCACTCAAATATTCAAAATTTCCTGATCGAAAAGTTTAAATTTAGAAAAGCTTACTGCAAATTGCATATTCATTATGTTTGGTGGTTGAAACTAATAGTAAATTGCTTATATCCATTCAGGAAATTTATTACAATAGACAAGATTAGAAGTTTGTTATTCCAGGAGGAAATCTCAAGGAAGAGTATTACATAACAAATTCAAATTAGTGAAAGTTCAATATTTAAAATACTCTTCGACCGAATGTTATTGAGAATTCCAGTGCATACTATATTAATTTCCTTGTTATCTTGAATATCTTATTAATAAATCATTATGCCGGTGCTCCAACCATGGGGATGGAATACAGACCATATTATCTGGCACAAGAATGGATCAGACTTGGACATTCAGTCGTTATTGTTGCTGCTGATTTTTCTCATCTAAGATCGAAACAACCAATAATTGACTCAGACGTGCAGTGTGAAAATATTGATGGCATCATTTATTATTGGATAAAAACAAATAAGTATAAATTATCTGGCTTTAAGCGTATCCTGAATATGCTAATATTTATTACAAAACTATTGTACAATTACAAAAGAATAGCTGTGCAAACTAATCCGGATATTGTTATTGCATCATCTACTTATCCCTTAGATATCTACCCCGCTTATCTTATTGCAAAGAAAAGTAAATCAACGCTGGTTTTTGAGTTACACGATTTGTGGCCCCTTTCTCCAATGATAATCGGCGGCTATTCTAAATATCATCCATTCATCTGGATGATGCAAAGAGCTGAGAATTTTGCCTGTAGAAAATGTGATTGCTTTATTTCATTGCTGGGGAATGCAAAAGATTACTTGATACAACACGGATTGAAGCATGAGAAATTCTTTCATATACCCAATGGATTCTCAGAAGAGGAAATTGAAATGACAAAAATTCATCTTCCACAGGAACATGCAGAGCTGCTGAAAAAATTGAAGTCTGAATCAAAGGTAATTATTTGTTATGCTGGTGGTCATGAACCATCTAATGCCCTAAAGAGTTTTGTTTCAGCTTCGATAAGTATGGCTGACAAGGAAACTATTGCATTTGTACTTGTTGGAAATGGTTCACAAAAGGATGGATTGATTAAGACTACAAAAGCATCCAAACAAAAAAATATTTATTTTCTTCCCCCTATACCCAAATCGTCAATCCATAAATTACTCCATCAATGTGATATCTTATACGCAGGGGGGATAAGGAGCATCCTGCATAGTTATGGTACATCTTTTAATAAAATAACAGATTATATGCTCGCCGGAAAACCCATTATTTTTGCAGTGGACGAACCCAATAGTTTAATAGAAAAAACAGGGTGTGGCATGCAAATTCCAGCTGAAAATGAAATAGAACTCGTTAAAGCTTTTAAATTTATCGTGGAATTATCAGAGGAAAATAGAAGTGCAATGGGGAGGAAAGGTCGGGATTACGCTCTAAGGGAACTAAATTACACTTCATTAGCAAAGAAATTTATTGAATGTATCTACGTATCTAAAAAAAAGTAGAATTTTTGGAGGATGGTCTATTCCATTTTTAATATTAATATTGCGTAAAAATGATAATAAAAAGATTAATTGACATTATTGGATCATTTCTTGGATTGATATTATTATTTCCAATCCTTATTATTATATCTTTTATTATTAGATTAAGAATGGGGAAACCAATATTTTTTACCCAGATACGTACTGGCTTGAATGGGGAACCATTTAAAATTTATAAATTCAGGACCATGGTAATGAATCATGGGGGAATTTCTGTTTCAGTTGACGGAGAAAAAAGGATTACCCCTTTCGGTATCAAATTAAGAAAGTACAAATTAGATGAACTTCCCGAGTTTTGGAATGTTCTTATTGGTGATATGAGTCTTGTAGGTCCCCGTCCTGATATGCCCGAATACGCTGACAAGCTGAAAGGAGAAGAGAGACTTATTCTTGCTTTACGTCCCGGGATGACAGGTCCTGCTTCACTGAAATATGCAAATGAGGAAGTATTGCTTGCATCGGTCTCTGATCCAATAAAATACAATAATGAAGTTATATGGCCTGACAAGGTCAGACTCAATCTTTATTATTATCATAATAGAAGTCTCTGGAGAGACATTTATTATTTATGGAGGACAATCTTGTATGGGGCAAATTTGTTAATTGCAAATTTTAAAATGAAACTCATGTCATCTTCTTGTGAATACAAATAAAAAAAACACCGTTAATTCATTAACTTAGCTCTAATTTTCCTGGGCATCATACCTGGTAATTCAACGAATCATAATTTTATATCCATTTTCATAATTTTTAAGATAGAGCAACGGTTGATCATCATATACTCCTACGCACTAAGCTAATAAAACTTATAATAATAACTCTAAGTACTTCTGCCCTTTCCTGATAGAATATTGAATGTGGTAATAAGGCTTCAACCCTAACCTAGATTTTTAAGGATGCAAGAATCATTTGAAATTTCACCATGTGAAACACATGGGATCTTCGTCGATAATTTTGGGCGTATGGCTTCAAATCCAGGTAGTCTGGCAGATATGAATTCACAAATTAATGACGAAGCTGTTTTTAGCTTGCTCCAGTTTGGAGCAATAATTCCACCTCTTACACCCTGGAAGGGGATCCATAGGTTATTGCCCGGGTATAAATACCATGGAACAGAAACGGTTGGTCCAATTGAGCTATATCGAAAAGTACAGGTTTCAGAATCATCAGATCATAAACAACAAGCCGATGAGATTGAAAAACTTTTTGATAATATTTTTTTAAGGAATATTGGAGATCAGAAGGATCCAGTACTGCTGTTTAGTGGCGGTGTAGATTCCGGATTCATCGCCAGTCGTCTGGCAGCTTTAGGATATTATGATAGTGTACTCATTAATTATAGCTTCGGAGATGATGATGAGGAATCAAAACTCGCTGAAGCGATGGCCAGACATTTAAAGTTAAAATATATACGTGTGTCAATTGGAAATGATTTATGTCAATGTCTTAGAGAACCCGGGTTGATTTATTCTCAACCTTTCGGAGATTCATCAACAGTGCCTACCTCGGATTTAGCTTTTTCTGTAACAAAACATATCGATGTTTCAAATCGTATGATTCTAGATGGTACTGGTGCGGATGGTCTATTTGGGGCTACCATATTTATCGATAAATGGAAACGAATATACCGAGTACCCAGGTTAATAAGAAAGGTTGCGGCTTTACCTTATGCTTATAAACTATGGCACTCAGAAGGGAGTCTTGAATATTATTCACGTATATGTCGTCGCAGTGTAGAGATGCCTATGATCTCGGCTATATTTGCTCAAAATCCTTTAACTGGCCTGTTCTATAATAATATACATAAAGAACATATAGATAGTCTTCTTTTTAACTGGATTAGTCCTTGGGCCGGGGAATCATTAATAAATCGATATATTGGTTATGATCTTGCTTTATTGTGTGCCAGTATATGTGCTCAAAAGGCTCTGCCAATTCTAGAGGCTGCAGGCCATAAAGTTCTCTTTCCCTTTCTTGACATTAAAACAGTGAGAATGGTATTATCAACTTTTGCAAAATGGAAAATGGATGAAACAAAGGCTCCATTGAAAAAGTCTTTAGCACGACATATCCCGCAAAACATGATTTATAGACCAAAGAGTGGATTCACTGATCCGAAAGCAACGGTATTTTATCAGAGTGAATTTATTGATTATCTTCGATCGGCTATAGAACCAACAAGTCAGATAGGTCATTTATTAATAAAAAAACCGTTGCTAAAAGCGTGTTACCTTCTGACTCAACGAAAAAAACTTCCATATCAGACACTGAATCTTTTATGGGCGATCGTTTTTACGGATCGATGGTATCGGACTGTACGTAAAACCTTGACCATGAACGTTGATAGAAACACGGTATGCTACTATATTAATGTAATAAATCGTTTCTTTTTTTAATTTTAGTTTCATTAAGAAAATATAAGGAATCATTAGGAAATGAAATCTTATAATATAATCTATTTGACAGATATTCCTTCCTTCTATAAAGTAAATCTTCTTAACAAAATTGCTGAGAAAAGGAATCTTTTAGTCATCTTTCTGCATGACATTAGTCCGAATCGAAACAATGATTTTTATAATGGTGACCGGAAGTTTGACTGGATATCTTTTGCTGAGGAATCCGTTCCTTGCCAGATAATAAAACTATCTAAATTACTTAGAAAAACAGAATATAATTCATTAATTATTTGTGGTTGGCGATATTCAATATTTTGGTTTTCAGCTTTCATCAGCCCAAAATGGAAAAACTCAGTTGTTGTGGAATCAAGTATTAATGAAAGTAAAACCGAAGGGTTGAAAGGAAATATTAAAAGGATTTTCTTGAGTCGGATTTCGAAATCTTATGTACCTGGAAAGTCTCAGGAACTGTTGTTAAAAAATCTGAGTTTTAAGGGGGAAATTATTATAACTAAGGGAGTGGGAATATTTAGAATTCAGGAACAGCCTGTTTATTACTCCAAAAATGAAGTTAAGAATTTTATATTTGTTGGGAGATTATCTCCGGAAAAAAACCTTGAGTACTTAATTAGAACATTCAATGACTTTCCAGACCTTACACTCAATATTATCGGTTTTGGTCCGCTGGAAATGCAATTGAAGAAAATTGCCATGAGAAATACTAAATTCTTTGGAGCAGTTGGCAATTCATCATTACCGGATTATTACAGGAAAAATGACGCATTGATTCTTCCTTCTATATCGGAAGTATGGGGACTGGTTGTAGAAGAAGCTCTGAATAATGGCTTGCCTGTTATTATTAGTGAAAAAGTTGGTTGTGGTAGTGAAATTATTGTCCCGGATTATAATGGAATTATTTTTTCTCTATCAGAAACACGTTCCCTTGAAGAAGCAATATTAAAAATGCTTGATATCAGGTATTATAATTCATTACGATATAACATTTCCAGGATGGATTTTAATAAAGTCGTACAGCATCAGGTAGATTGCTATCTATAAGGGTATTTTACGCTATTACATTCTAAAATAAGATGATTCTGGGAGTTGATGCATCAAATATCAGAACTGGAGGGGGTATTACTCATTTAACTGAGTTACTAAATGCGGTTGAACCAGATAATTATGGATTTGAAAAAGTAATTTTATGGTCAAGTAAAAGTACCTTGTATCAGTTACAAAACTATGAATGGTTGATTAAAGAAACTCATCATTTATTAGATAAATCTTTTGTCCATAGTTTTTATTGGCAAATTTTTCTTTCGGGAAAAAGTGCCAGAAAATTGGGCTGCTCATTATTATTTGTTCCCGGAGGAAGTTATATAGGTTCTTTCAGACCATTTGTTACAATGTGCCGCAATATGTTGCCATTTGAGTGGATTGAAATTTTACGTTTCAAAAGCTGGATAGTAAGATTGCGTTTTCTGATCTTGCGTTTCGTGCAAATAACCACATTTCGAAATGCTGATGGTTTAATTTTTTTAACAAAATATGCCAGAGGCAAAATATTACCGTTGCTTGGAAAGAAACCACCAATATTTATCAATATTCCTCATGGAATTAATTCTGCATTTTCCCAGCCACCCAAAACACAAAAATTTATAAATGAATATTCATTACATGAGCCTTTTAGGATTCTTTACGTATCAGTAATAACTGAATACAAACATCAGTGGAATGTTGTAAAGGCCGTATATAAATTACGAAAAGAAGGTCTCCATGTCGTACTGGATTTAGTTGGCCCTGCCTATAAACCAGCATATAAGCAATTGCAAAAAGTCATAAAAGAAACAGAAGGGGCAGATAATTTCATTTATTACCACGGTTCAAAGCAACATTCTGAGCTATCGGATTTTTATAAAAGATCTGATGCTTTCATCTATGCGTCAAGTTGTGAAAATATGCCAAACATTTTAATTGAAGCCATGTCAGCAGGATTACCTATTGCCAGTTCGGATAAAGGTCCTATGCCAGAGATTCTAAATGAAGCCGGTATTTTTTTTAATCCATTGGATGTAAATGAAATATATTTATCACTGAAAGAATTGGCAGAAAAAAAAGAGAAAAGACAGGAATTAGCAGAAAAAAGTTTTAGATTAGCTAAAGAATACTCATGGGAAAAATGTGCACAGGAAACTTTCAGCTTCCTGAAGAGTGTAGTAATAAACGTACTTAAATCTTAGCTCTATTCAAAAGCTCAGCTTGGCACTTCTGGATATTGTGATACCCTATGGATCTATTAGAATTTATAAGCATTTATCGTAAAAGTGGGCAGGTAATAAAAACCGTAAATGGGTGCTACATTCAACCTCATGGTTGGAGAAGCTATTCATATCCATTAACCAACCCGGTCACGGTTACTAAGGATCTTATTAAAAGTTTAAGATGGAAGTATTTAATTAGTACGATTTTAACGCATTCAATAAGAAAAAATTCCGTTGAATTTGTGCTTGATACAAATAAGTATACCATCGATAGGTTTCCGAGGAAAACGAGAAACAGGATCAGGATGAGCCTGAATAACTGTATTTTTAGAAGACCTGATATAGACGAATTAATCAGTGACGGACTTGAGATCAACAGGCAAACCCTCGAAAGGCAAAGAAGAGATGATAAAATCCTGTCGGACAGTACTAAATGGATTAAGTATATATCAACCTTATATTCTTTTTCTCAAATTCTAATCTTGGGTGCTTTCTACAAAAACAGGATGGTAGGATACTTAATGGCATACGAACTCAACGGAGTTTATAATATCCTGCATGCTTATATCGACAGGAAGGATTCGGAAACTACTTGTCCAATGCTGGGACTGATTTATACATTAGTCAACCAGTTAATTGAGAGAAACGGTTCTGTTAGGATTTCGTATGGATTGGATTCTTTTAGTCCTGAACCTGAACTTAGCCGCTTTAAAAGAAATATGTTATTTAATCAGATACCGACAACGAGAGTATATGTTATTAATCCTGTTATATTATTTCTTTTAAGACTGATCATTATATTTAATATTCGGATTATCAGGAGAAAGAACATAAGAAACCAATTTATCAGGAAGATCATAAAACTATATCAGGGATATAGAATAATTAAAAGTAAATAGATCCGGCTGATAATATTTATAACTCACAAATGAAGATATTATTCCTTACAATTGCAGAAGGGATACGCGAGATATCGACAAGGGGTGTATACAAAGACCTTATGAGGAAATTCCATAATGAGGGACACGAAGTCTTTATAGCGACACCCTCGGAGCGTCGTTCAAAGGAGAAGACCGGGGTGACTAAGGTTGATGGTGTAAATATTTTAATCATTAAAACTCTCAATATAACACAGGTTAATTTTATTGAAAAAGGTTTGGCTACTCTGTTAATTGAATATCAGTTCATAAGAGCTTTGAAAAAATATTTGTCGGACGTCCATTTTGATCTTGTCTTGTATTCTACCCCACCTGTTACATTTGCCAGAGTGATCCGGTATATAAAAGGAAAAGACAATGCTTTATCATATCTTCTTCTTAAAGATATATTTCCACAGAATGCTGTTGATCTAGGAATGATCAGGCGAAATAGTTTAATACATAAATATTTCAGAAATAAGGAAAAGAACCTTTATGCAGTTTCTGATTTCATCGGCTGTATGTCTCGGGCAAATGTTGATTATATTTTAAGGCATAATCCTGAAATTGACCCGGGTATAGTGGAAGTTAATCCCAACAGCATAGAACCGTTGTATTCACTGATGGAAGACAAACAACGGTCGGTTCTCAGGAGAAAATATAAAATACCGGGAAATAAAATGGTTTTTATTTATGGAGGCAGTTTTGGTAAGCCCCAGGGAATAAGTTTCCTGATTGAAGTTCTGGATTCACAGATATGTAACAAGGATGTTTTTTTTGTTTTGGTTGGCGCAGGAACGGAATACTCCAGTTTAAAATCATGGTTTGATAGAAAACGACCGGGGAATGTTTTATTGCTTACTCAATTGCCAAAGAATGAGTTCGATATGCTTTTACAATCCTGTGATATTGGGATGATATTTCTTGACAAGCGTTTTACAATCCCGAATTTTCCTTCAAGGCTTCTGTCGTATCTTGAATGTAAAATGCCTGTTATCGCTGCCACAGATAGAAACACCGATCTTGGAACAATAATAGAAGAAAATTCATTTGGATTATGGTCTGAATCGGGAGATCTTGATAGTATGAAGCAGAAAATTCAACGAATGGCACTCGATCCTCTTATAATCAGACGAATGGGGCAGAATGGTTATAACTATTTGTTGAAAAATTATACGATTTCCAATTCTTATTTTACTATTTGTAAACATTTACCAGGGTCATAAATTCATCTCTACAAGATAATACTATAAAGGATTTTCAATGAAGATATATCAAAACATGATAAAACCTGTTTCAGATTTTATTTTCGCAATGGTTTTCATTGTCCTGGCCTCACCATTGTACATTACAGTGTCTTTTCTATTGTATTTTCTTAATTCACATTCGGTATTTTTTATTCAACCACGACCTGGGATCAATGGACATGTCTTTAATTGTATTAAATTTAAAACCATGAACGATAAGAAGGACGAGAATGGGAACCTTCTACCTGCATCGCAGAGATTAACCACTATAGGCAGGTTTCTCCGACGAACCTCGATTGATGAAATACCTCAGTTCATCAATGTACTCAAAGGTGATATGAGCCTCATTGGACCTCGTCCTCTTCTGGTTGAGTATCTGCCGTTGTATAATGAAGAGCAAAACCGGCGGCATGAGGTCAAACCCGGCATTACCGGTCTTGCTCAGGTAAAAGGTCGTAACGAAATAAGCTGGAACGAAAAATTTGAAATGGATGTATGGTATGTTGATCATATATCTCTTCCATTAGACGCAAAGATCTTTTGGCTGACTGTTATCAAATCTCTGAAAGGAGAAGGAGTGGATTTTAAAGGATCATCAAGTGATACATTAATTGAGGTACCATTCAGGGGTAATATTTAATGAAATAATTCTTCGGTTCTTATATTATGCATATTACAGTAATATTCTTCCCCTGAATTCTATATTGAGCTCGAAAAACCTTTAATCTGTAAGAAATGGAAGTTCTTTTTCTGGATATTAAAAATGATCAGGATATTTATAATAATGTACTATCAGTTATTAACTGTAAAAATCCATATTATTCATTGGAATTTTTTGAGGTGTTCTCATCCGGATTAAGAAACTTAATCTGTTTTGACTGGCAGAAAGGTAGTAATCATATTTTATTACCTGGTTATATCAGAGATATTAATGATCACAAAGATCTGAAGGATTTTACATCTCCTTACGGATATTCAGGACCGGTTTGGTCACCAGAAATTAATAAGAAATACCTTTATCCCTTTTGGCAGGAAGTACAGGATTGGATGGTAAATAATAATATCATATCTTCATTCATTCGTTTTTCCCTGAATAATAACCATTATGGTTTTCCTGGGGAGGTTAAACAAACACTATCTAATATAAAAGGGCGGATCTTACCTGCTAATCAGCAATGGAAATCCTTTGAACGAAAAGTACGAAAGAATGTAAATAAAGCAAAGAGGGAAGGGCTGACAATTCGCATCAGTTCAGGGAATGAATTATCTGATGATTTACTTGATGAATTCCATCAGATCTATTTTCATACTCTGGAAAGAAAAGATGCCGAGAAGGATTTCTTTTTTAGGAAAGAAGGATTCCGGAGATTTATCAGTCAGAATGGATCCAATTGCTTATTTGTATTTACATTTCAAGGGACTAACATTGTATCAGTTGAAATGATCTTACTATTGAATGATACTTTATTTTCATTTTTAGGTGGCACAATGGAGAAGGCGTTTAATAAGCGGCCAAATGATTTGTTAAAGTATGAAGTAATAAACTGGGCAAGAGAAAACAATTATTCATATTACATATTGGGAGGAGGTTATGGCAGTGATGATGGTATTTTTGAGTTTAAAAGAACTTTTTTCCCGAATGACGTTACTAAATTTCTGACCGGCAGGCTGATACTTGATCATGAAATTTATAGATACCTTGTTACTAAATTTTACAGTGACAATGCATTTTCGGAATCAGATTTAGAAATGATTAGAAAGAGGGATTATTTTCCTGAATACCGGATAGGATTATAATAATCATAGGATCATACATTTATAGCTTTTATTTATATTCCTCATGTTAGTTTAGTTGATCCTTATTAACAGATAATATCCTGATTGTTAATAACATATGTTCTTTGAGGTGTTGTTTTTTGTCGGGATTTTGACTAAATTCGATTGAAACCCCGCCTGATAGACACCGTCGGGCAGGCCTGAAAATCATGTTAAAGAAATTGCCAATTCAGCCACAGTTAGAAATGTTCAAAACAGTCCTCACAAGTTTTATTCATCCTGAGAGTGAGTTATGTCTTCTGGCAAAGAAGATTGACTGGAAGAGTGTTGAGGAAGAGTTTGCTCCATTGTATGGGAAGGTTGGCCGGCCATCAATACCCATCAGGAAAATAGTAGACCTGTTATTTTTAAAGCAGATGTATATTCTAGGAGATGAGACAGTGATTGAGAAGTTTCTTGAGAATCCTTACTGGTTCCGAGTTACTAAGGGCGGAGAAGTTTACTTTCAATACAAGCTTCCGTTTGATCCGAGTGACTTTGTATACCTCCGTCACAGGATAGGACCGAAGGGTATGGAGAAGTATTGCAGGGCGAGCATAGATCTCTTTGACAGGGACATGATCCGAAAGGAAGTAAAGGAAGTGAGAGTTGACACGACTGACCAGGAGAAGAACATTACTTTCCCAACAAACCGTAAGCTGATCGAGAAGGTAATATTACACTGTAAGAGAATAGCAAAGAAGAAGAATATAACTCTCAAACGAATCTTTGGTCGCGAGATAAAGAAGCTGAAGCACCAACTTAGATTTGCACGCAAGCCAAAGAATATGAAGCGGCATATA
>JAFGOZ010000592.1 GCA_016926235.1 Bacteroidales bacterium
AATGGCCGATATTTACCTGATGGATGGTTCGCGCCGCTCCACCAAGGCCAATGCCTTTTTCAGCGGTTTTGGCCCTAGGAAGAAGATCGTGCTGTTCGACACATTGGTCAACGATCTCTCCACTCAGGAGGTTGTGGCCGTATTGGCCCATGAAGTGGGGCATTACCGGTTGAAACACACCCTGTGGGGAGTTGTGGCTTCCCTGCTTCAGATGGCCATCATCCTCTTCCTGTTGGGATTGGTGGTGAACTCCCCCTTGATGGCGGAGGCGGTGGGCGTTGCGAAACCCTCCTTTTATATTGGGCTGACCGTATTCGGCATGATTTTAACCCCTGTGTCGCTGGTGGCCTCGCTGTTGATGAATTGGCTTTCGCGCCGTAATGAATTTGCTGCCGATGCCTTTGGTGGGAAAACCTATTCGGCCGAATGGCTGGCCAGTGCCTTGAAGAAAATATCGGTCAAGGCTCTTAGCAATCCCACCCCGCACCCGGCCTATGTCTTTTTCCACTATTCTCACCCGCCATTGTTGCAGAGGCTGGAAGCTCTCGAAAAAAGGTAAGTTAAGCTTTTAGCTGATAGCTTGTGGCTCATAGTGGGGTGTCCAAGGTTCTGCGGGCAGAGGCTCGAAAGTACACATTTAGGGCTTCCATGAAGAAATGGAGGGTGGGGTGTTTTTTTTGATGTTGTATTAACGCGGTACAATGATTCATATAGAATAAAATATAAACAATGATAGAGAAAATCGGATTTCAGAATTTTAGAGTTTTCAGGGATTATCAAGAGTTTGAATTAAAGCCCATTACTTTGCTGACAGGTACCAATAACAGTGGCAAGAGTTCTATTCAGAAGTTTCTTTTGCTTTTGAAAAATAGCATCCGCATTACGGCCGACGGAACAGCAATATTTGATAAGCTGTTTTTTCCCGAAGATATTAGTAACCAGATTGGGAATTTTGATAATAACATCTCATTTGGTAGTGAAGATAAATCTCTGAGATTTAGTTTTATTTGCAGTGATTATGGTTCGGGGAAAATAACAACAACCTTGATTTATGAAAAAAGTAGTAATCTCTATGAGGCAGACTTAACAAAAATAGAGATACAAAGTGAATTGCTGGGCGACTTTTCGTTGGTCAAAAAAGAACCTGACCCCAAAAAACAACATACGGATTATAATAACGAGGAGTCTTATTGGCAGTTTGAATTTTCGCAAAGCGTTGATGTATTAAGTGATATATTGTACAAGCTTATTCGTAATTTTAAAGAGGGATTGCTTATATACAATCATTTGCTCGAGTACCAAGGACTTAACTCTCCTGATGCTTTAAGTCTGATGAAGAAGTTTGAGGATAAAAGATATAAAAAAAACTTTCATCCGGAATTAGGTCTAGAATTTGGAACTATTTGGGATTCAGAGGATCAAAGGGTTGTTAGTTATAATTGTCCCGGTGATTGGTATGAGCATCGATTTTCTGATCAATCAAAAGTTACAGTTTTCTCTACTTTCCTGACTCATCTAGTTTTAGGAGAAACCAATTTATTGGGAAGTGAAATTAAAGATGAGAAATTGCAGAATTTAAAGTCGCTGTTGGCATTGAATAATATCTTTAGCAAAGAGGATTTTTTAAATGAGTATAAAAAATTTGAAAAACATCAAGTTAAAACTCAGATTAAAGAACTTCAGGAACTAACAATGTTTGATAATACATTAAGCCCTTTAAACCCTAGTTGTGTGAGGTTTAATAACGTAATCGAGAAGGATGAAAATCCATATCATAGGAGGGAAAAAGATGGTTCTATGTATGATGAAAAGGTGTATTCTGGAGTAATTGACAATATTCTAGATTCTAAAGAGTATCGTAAATGCTTTCCTAATGAAATCATAATTACAAAACCCAAAAGTAAGAAAAAGTCTTTATTGAAGATATTAGAAGAAAAAGGATATAAATCACATCGAGATGTTTTAATATTGCCTAATACAGCTGAAGATGAGATTTATGATTTAGATTTAGAATATAAGAATATTGGAAAATTTATTTTGAAATATCTGTTGGATTTCAGGTCTGATTTAAATCGGTTATTATTGGATTTGGAATTCTTCAGTCAACAGTACAAGTTTCCAAGATATTTCCTTTTTAATGAACATGGTTTAAAGGATAAGCCGCTGTACCAATATGTGAGTTTGGTTAAACTGAATAAATATACAGGTTCCATCCATGAGGAATTTATAAATGTACTTTTAGAAGTATTTAATCTTGGTAAGAGTTTGGAAGTTACACCCATTAAAACTGAGGACACAATTATTGGCTATTCATTTTCTCTTTTAAAGGAGGGGCAATTGATCCCTCTTCACGCTAACGGACTGGGAGGAACAAAAATTATTGCTTTGATTTTGAAGCTGGCATTTGCAAAGTATGGATCAACAATCATTTTGGAAGAGCCTGAGTCGAATCTTCATCCGGCTTATCAAAGTAAAATGGCAGATATTGTAACATTTGCATATAAGTATTTGGGCATTAAGTTTATTGTAGAAACCCACTCAGAGTATTTCATCCGTAAGTTTCAATATCTGGTGGCCAATAAAACAGAGAAGTTGAGAGCCGATGACTTGGCTATACACTATTTGTATTGTACCAACAGTATTCCGCATGATAAAATGCAGGTTGAGAGATTAGAGATGAGACCTGATGGAATTTTGAAACAGGATTTCGGAGAAGGCTTTTTCGATGAGAATGCTCGGTTGACAATGGATTTGTTGAAGCTTCAAAATCAGAACTGATGCGTACAATAATACATGGTAAACTGTTTTCGACATTTATTGCCCAACAACCCGCTAGAATTCCAGTAGGAGATGTATATGAGAACGAGCGCTGGACCAGTTTTTGGAGTTTTTTGAAATCTAAAGCAGATGTTATTCTCTATGGCATAGATAGTTTGAGTGAACCAGATATGATTATGCTCAATAACCTTACTACAGGTAGGGGAGAGACAACAATTCAATTTATAGATAATCCCATATCAAGCTACAAAAATAAGGTGAAGTGTGATGAACCATTGACATTTTTCTGTATGGATGAGGCTAGTGAATTTGATCAGAAAAAATACAGAGAGAAGAACGGATATTTATTTGCCTTCAATAATGATATTTTGAATGTTTGGGAGCGTCTGAGTTTAATACCACTTAAGCTGATTTATCCTATCCGAAAGGAGGTTAATAATGTTGAAGGTTTCATATCGTGGGCGAAGTTGGGAGATTATTTAACCCCATTCACCGATGCTGTTTTGGTGGATAATTATATTCTCAACGACGCCAGTCTTGTTCCCTCCAATCTTGAAAAGATTTTGTGTGAACTTGACAAAGCGACACCTGTTCCATATAATCTAACGATTTTGACCTATTTAGGGGATGGCAATAATAGGATTGATGGTGACAAAGCATTTGAGAGTCTCAGAGAGATGAAACAGCGTCTTAATCTGAAATTTAAAATGGAGCTTGTATTGGCTCCACGTACTTTTAAGGAGCACGACCGACAGATTATCACTAATTATATCAGAATTAAATCAGGTGATTCATTTAATTACTTCAACTCTCATGGCTCTGTTATTACACATGGAACTGAGATTGTATTTGGTTCACTGGCTGATGTTGGTGAGCGAAATTCGGCTTTTGCTACTCTTACTGATATTAGTGAAAAGATTGAGAAGATAAAACAGAATCATGCTGATTCTGTTTTCGGAGGTTGTAAGAATTTGCTTTTGTTAAGAAAGAGGACGTTAGGTAAGTTGATATGAGGTGTGTGATATTAGATTTGAAGGAGGGCTGATACCGTTGCAAAAATTTAGTGACTTATAATTTAAAACTGATGAACGTTGAAATAATTACCATTGGCACCGAATTGCTGATAGGGCAGGTGGTGGACACCAATTCGGCCTGGATGGGCACCCAGCTTAACCTGGCAGGCTTTGAT
>JAFGOZ010000593.1 GCA_016926235.1 Bacteroidales bacterium
GCTGAAAAGAATAAGTGTTGTTTTCATGATTTTTATTTTAAGATATAAAGTCTATTGAAAATAAATTAATTGCAGCTAACGTTTGATGGTATGGTGTCGTGCGGGATTACGAAGCGATTTCCTATCAGTTTACACCGACTTTTTTTACGAGCTACTAACGTTCGCAAACCGCTGAAACCCGCATGCACTATACCATGTGTTAGCATTTCGGTGGTTTTTGTCATGCTGATTTTCTTTTCATTTCAAATTTAGCTATTCCGTCCGACAAATATCCATAATTCCACTACCAGCCACATAAATAAATCAAATAGTCAAATAAATTAATCCCTCAAGCAACGGACAGAGAAACCCAACTCCTTAACGTCAATGTGACTGCTTTCACCATCGTCCTCGCAGAGCACGAACCGGATCAAGGCTTTACTGGTAACAACCTCCGTAGCACTCCACCAGTAACTGCCGTAGCCAACGCAGCCGAATGAACCACTGCTGAAACGGCCGCCGCCCGGAAGGGCTGTAAAACCTGATTTATTGCGATAGCTTGGATAATCAGTATTGCCTACTACCCCGGAATCAGATGAACTTGTCCAACCACTTGTGCTTGCTAATGATTTTGCTATTTTACTTATTCCGCCTCCTGTTGTTCCATCATAATTATAGCCATTATCAGCAAGGTAGTTTACTAATTCATCCCACTCAGCATCGCTTGGCAAATGCCAACCTGAGGGACAACCTGCCATAGCTGCAGTCCAGTTGTATAATACGCCATAGGTATTATAATTTGCTGTGGCTTTAGCTGCAGTTACATCTGTACCATCGTAACCATATACATAATAATAGGGTGTTGTGTACGAACCTGTGCTTGGTCCTACAACGCTTGGTAAATAGGCAAGGTTCTCTGCCATCCACACTTGATTGCCAATGGTTACGGTTTGGTAAACCTTGCTGTCTCTTGGGTCGTTAAGTGATCCGCTTGTTAGGTCTTCAATAGTTGGTTTATAAAATATTACACTATCAACCTCTGTATTTACATTATACTTACCTACTATAACTCCTGACTTCATGATGTACATCGTGTCGTTTTGGGAAAAGGCAGTTGAAAGTGAAAAGGTAAAAGTGAAAAGTATTACTAATAATATTGTATTAATGGTTTTCATTGTTTATCCTCCTTATTTATTTTTTAATGATTTTTACTGTTTTAATTTCTTTTGTACTTACATATCAGCATAGGTAAATGCCTGGAGGCAATTGGCTCAGGTTTAATGTTACCATCTTTGCTCCATCGGTTTTTTGTTCCTGTAGCAATTTGCCTTCAAAGGTGAGGATACTTATTGTTCCTAAGCTTTCAACGCCTGTTAAATCAATGTTTAACAAATCGTTTACAGGATTGGGGTAAGCACTAAAGTTGGGATTATCAAGCTGTATTTGTCCTTCTATACTCGTTATATAATCCTCAAAACTTAAATACTGTAATCCACTCAGGGAATAAACGCCTGTGGTATTATCGGTTTTCTGAACGGTTGCATTTCCTCCCGAAAATGTCATCTTTCGTACGTTACTCAAAGCATAAGCGGTTTGTGAGCCACTACTTTCTTTCACATACATGGTTTGTGCTTGTAAACTTGTCAGTCCAAGCCCTAACAAGAGTACGGCACTTACTTTTAACTTTTTGTGTCTCATTCTTTAACCTCTATTTTTAATTGTTAATAATCATTTTTATTTATTTGTTTTTGTCAACGTTTCATTATGTCGCCAGGGTGTTCTCCACTGAATGCTAACGGCCGCGGGTATGGTTTGTTGCCGAGCCGTTGCGATGCTCTATCAAGTTATAATTGTTTTATGTAAATGTACGAAAAATTCGCAAACCACATCACCGGCAATGAACTATACCCGCTGTTAGCGGGTCGTTGTTTTTATAAATCCCCTTTTATACTCTCTTCATAATCAAATCCTTTCATATAGGATATTTTCCATTTTCCATCTTCTTTGACAACTCGAAAATTGTATTCTATATCTCTCCAGTTTGTTTTGCCCCATGTCCATGTCAATTCACCTTTATCTTTGTCCAGTTTGACGATTGTTACTTCAACTAAATTCCATGGATTTGGGTCATCATAAGGTATCTCTTGACAATAACACCATGGATTAAAATTATTTGAAAATCCGAATGTTTGCATCTCTCCAACCAGCCAGTCATAATACACTTTGTCTTTTATGTTTTTATCAAGTGTCAAAATAATACGATTATAATTATCAATAAATTCTTTTGAAAATAAATTTGTCTCTTTTAATTTATCAAGATTCAATTTGAGTTTGTTCATATCAAATCCGATGTAAATACTATCAGTACTGTCTGAAATTGCAGGAAGTAAATCTATTGAGTTTTTTGTATCTGCCCAATTTAATACTTGTCTTATAAGATTTTGAATTTCGGTTTTATCCTCTGAGTTATCAATCAATTGTAAATTATCTGTTGTCGTATCAATTAGAGCCTTGGACTCATTTCTCTGGTTGCATCCAAAAAATATCAGTCCGAATATTAGTATTAGAAGTTTTAAGTATCTCATTGTGATCATATTTTAAGTTTTTTGTATGTTACGAGGTGTCTCCGACAATGCCCGCTAACGGTTCGGGTATGAAATGTAGCGGAGTGCGGGCTGAGTCAGTATCCGCCGTTACAAAAGTTGTTGCGGGATGAAATGTTTGCAACCCCCTGAAACCGCTATGTTTTATACCCGGTGTTAGCCACAGTTAATAAATATTCTTTTCCTGTAAATCACTCAAATTTATAAATATCTCACCTAAAGTATAAATGACATCTGTTTCGTCTGGTGAATATCGATTCATAAAAAAATATCCTTCTCTTGTATGAGATTCAAAAATCCATTCAGAACCATCTTCACTAACAAGTCCATCTACTGGATAACTGTTATAAAGGTTTATTGAATCAATAAAATTTTTAATCCTTTCGATTTCAAGTATCGATATCTCCTTCTCTGAATTTATAGATAAAGATATATTATTGTTTGGGTAAATAGTATCAATATTATTTTTATCAATCCGTTTAATCATTACATATCCATATAATCTTTCCAGTTTCCTGGTATAAATATTCGCTGTTTTATTGTAAATCTCGATCCGAATCGATATAGTTGGATCAAAGGCTCTTATTAATGTAAATCTAAATATATCTTTTCCAAGATAAAAATTATATAAAATTGGCTCTCTTAATTTGTATAAATCTCGAGAAAACCATAAATCCATTGATGAATCGGGTAGTGAATAACAAATTGAATCTTTAATTTTATATTTTCCCCATTCATATTCATATATCGATTTAAAACCATCAGAACTAATTAGTTTCCTGATTTCATTTGTATATGGTTCTTTGAATATAAACCATTCAGTTTTATGAACAAATTTGTCAATTGGGAAATAAAAAACATTAGAATCAATTGCAATTCCATTTTTATCAGATATTGATAAATCATTATAATAATTAGTCAGTTGGGATTTGGATTATATAAAACAACCAAAAAAAAGTATAAATCCAAAAATGATTGTAGATGTTTTCATATTAATCCTGACTAACGGTAAAATAAATTTTTTGTATTTAACTGAATATAAATATTTTAATAATAAATATCTTACGATTTATACAAAATA
>JAFGOZ010000594.1 GCA_016926235.1 Bacteroidales bacterium
CAACACGCGGTATAAAAAATTGCCGGGACAGTAGGTTATTCAAGGGTTGTAGCCCGCTTCAACTTTTGTGTAACTTGACAGGAAATCACCCACAATCGGCAACTTTTCATACCGCCACCGTTACCTGCCATTTTGAGCAGCGATACATGAGAAAATTAACCTATTTATTATTACTGATTTTAATATCGCGATTTGTCTTTTCACAAGCTGATAATGATCAGATAATATTTAACCGGATTGAGTACGTATATTATCTTAAATCATTAGTTGACAAAGATATTTGGAGAGATTTTTCAAATAAAAGATATGATGTCCCACTTGTTTACTATACCGATTTATATTGTTATACTGTAAATCCAACTACTAAATTCATGGAGACATTTAAACCCAATCATATTTATTCTGCAAATGACTTTGACGTTTATAAGTCAGCGTTGATAGATAGTGCCCCTTTTCATTTGTCTACAAGTATCTTACTTGGAGATACTACACCTGATTTCAATTATATGTCTCCTTATTTATTATGTAGCAGTTTTGAGATAGCGAATAAAATCATTCCTGATTTGACTTCTACTGAGGAATGGGCTGCAATGGTTATTCACGAATATTTTCATGGATTCCAGTTTATGCATAACAATTATTTAGATTTATTTGAGCGTGAAGCATTAAGGTTTCCATCAGACAGACTAAAGTGTCTTTATAAAAATAATTCATGGTTTAAGGTGCACGTAGATAAAGAGAATGAATTATTACTTCTTGCAATTAAATCGGATAGTAAAATCGAGACAATTAAGTATATTGATTCGTTTTTTGAGATTAGAGACAAAAGAAGATTGGCAACAGTTGATTCTTTCGGATTTGACATTAAAGACCCCGAACAAATTTATGAAACCATGGAAGGGACAGCAAGATACGTGGAGAAAGGCATCTATGATAAGTTAGCTAATGAAAGATATGATCCTGTACTTTCACAAACTGATACATCATATCATTCTAATAAAAAATTCAAAGAATTTAATATTGAGAATGAACCATGGTTATTTCAGACCAGTGAAACGACTTATTTTTACGCTACAGGATTTAATATAGCCCGACTTTTAGATAAACTTGAAATTGAGTATAAATCAAGACTATTCAAAGACAATGATCACTCTTTAGAGAGCATTTTAAAAAACGGCAGGTAACAGCCGGTATAGTGCATAGGCGGGGCAGGTGGCACGGTGGATAGGAACGTAAGCTGCGATTTTGTATCTTTCATAGCAAAAACACTGCGATGCAACGCCTACGACACCATACCGGCAAACCGTTGTGCTTCATGCTAAAAAGACCGTGCTAAAATATACGACTTTGAAAAATGATTAAACAAACCGACATAGAATTAGTTATTAATGATTTCAAGGACAAATCAAAACCCGATGATAGATATACTTCATTTGATTATTGCTATAATTATTTTCGTACGACAAATGACTTGAATGTTGACATAGAAAAAAGTTGTTTAGTTCTTGGATTTTATTTGGCAAGTTGGGGAATGTTCAGAGGGTCAAGTTTTTTATTACAGCACAGTGTTAATCACTTTAAACCAACAATTCAGTATATTAATTCATTAGATAAATCTGTTTGGAACATCGATGTAGATAAATACGATGATAAAAATATTGAACAAATTATTGTAATCTACAATGAAATTAAAAAACGCCTAATTCCAAATGGAAATACAGACTTGACTTTAGTAACAAAAGTATTGCTTGGTGTTTTTGGTTTTATTCCAGCATTTGACAACTACTTTTGTGACACATTCCGAATGCTTTTTGACGGACAGTGCGGATTTAGAAGAGTAAATAAAACTTCATTAAATTTTATTCAGAACTTCTATCAGGAGAACAACTCATCAATTGATAATTTATCTATTAACACATTCACAACTGACTTCTTATCAGGCAAAAAGACAAAAATAAATTATCCGAAAGCAAAGATTATTGACATGTATGGCTTTAATAAAGGTAATTTCATGATAACAGAAAAAGTTTTTGAAATTTTAGGTGAAGGTGGTGGAATTTGTATTTACCGACAAAAGAATAATAAGGAAGAAAAGTTTTTATATAACCATAACGAGTTTGACCCAACTGAAGAAGGGCTTGATATTAATGAAAAAGGTGTTTATTCAAGTTTTGAAAAGCCATTTTTACTAGTTAATAATAAATATCCTTGGTATAAGTTGCATATTGAAACAATACATGAAGATTATAGGAAATTTATCATAGAAAAATTGATTGAAAAACTAAACGAAAAATCAATTAAGCCAGATTACTTGGAATATTCGAAAAACCAATTGGAAGAAAGATTGGGAATAAAAATAACATTCAAACTGAATAACGGTAAAACGATTTGGAATTATGCTGAAACAGATGAATAAAAAGCACGAAAGCACAACATCGTATATAAAACATTTGGCAGTCAGTGGGTTGTCGAGCGTTTCAGCCCGTATCAAAAGCACTTTTAACTTGACAGGAAAGTGCTTCGAAATGCCAAACGTTTCATATACGTAACCGTTGTGCCGCATGCAAAAAAATGTCTGTCTTTTCCTGAAATAAGTTGACACTTTTTGAAAAACAATAGGAGATTAACTTATGAGTGATTACAAGATTCCAGCAAAGGACAGATTCAAAAACAGGTATAGTTATGCTTACAAAAAGGAAGTCATAGAATCCATTGAGAATGGAAAGCTTTCACAGAACCAAGCCTCGAAGTATTACGGTGTTCATCGGAAGACCATTAGTGGATGGTTGCAAAAATATGGTAACTTTGAAAAAAAGTTAAGAGAAATGGGCGGAAAATCACCAAAGCAAAACATAGCAGACTTGCGGGCAAAATTACGTGTAGCGGAAGGTGAAAACGAGGTTTTAAAGGCGGTAATGAGCATTATTGAAGAGGAATATGGGGAGGAAGTGCTAAAAAAGTATCTACCCGAATCGCTACACAAAAAAATAGCCCAGGACAGAAAAAAGTAA
>JAFGOZ010000595.1 GCA_016926235.1 Bacteroidales bacterium
TATATCCTTTTCTGGATTAACTGACTCATAAAGAATACCAGCCATTCCTGATGCTGAAATTATCTTGCACCACGAAACTAATTGGATGTTGTTTTTAAAGTCGCTACCAATCAACTTCTTCCCAGCCACATCAGGGTAACCCAATACAATAATAACTGCTGGAATCTTTCTCTGGAAATCAAAATCTGGTGGATAATAAATATCCATTTTCAATGGAGAAACTGCAACATCATGGTAAGGAATATCTTTCTTAATAATTACATCGGTCATCCTTGGTAAGTCATACACTACAGCACCCTTTTCCCTTTGTTTGTCTGCGGTTTGTGCCTGAATTCCGTTTGTACAGAAAAACAGGAATACAGCAATTAATGTGGTTAAACAGAATGTTTTCATTTGATTGGATTTGGTAAATGAATAAAATATATAACTGTAAATCAGTAATATTAGGCATGTTTTACCAGTATATTGAAACAGAGTAATTTCATAATTTATGTTTCCATAACCCACTTGTTGTTGCAATATTCATCTCCCTGCATTAATGTTTTATCTCTTATTAAAGTCATTTTTGGATTGTATGCTTTTGCCATAGGATAATCCTGATAACAAAATCCAGCAAATCCGATTTCTGCAGCATCTGCTTCTCTGAAGGTCTTTGCCCATAAACACTCTGTTGTTCTCATTTCCAGAACATGCTCGTCAGATTGTAAGAATTCGAAAGTGCATCGTAGTTTATGAAATCCTTCCGCTTGCTTTCTTAAATCATCTGCAAATGCAGTAAGTGTTCTTTCATTGTAATTAATTCCAGCATCTTTATCGGTTTCATAAAGCATTTCAGATGATTTCCTTAGCATTTCAAGAAATTTTTCTTTTCCAATCTGTTTCATAAGGTTTTTCATAGCAGGGATGTACGATTGCTTATAAGCAAAATTGTAAACCTGCTGCATTGTCATTCCAGAATCTGACTGAAATTTATGTTGCTGGTCTAATATAATTTGTTGCAACTTCTTGTCAGAACCAAAAAGAATTGGTGAAGCAAAACAACAGAAAGCACATGAAGAAATAGTTCTTTTTAAAAACTCTCTCCTGTCATTTTTTGCAGGAACATAATTTTTCATGGTTATAATTTTAGTTCTATGAAAGTTACGCCAAAATTATACCCAAGTCAAGTAAATTATATTCTATGCTATTTCAGCGAATAGTTGATTAACTGGTATCTCATAAAAATCAGCGAGAAGATACAAATGTTGAATGCGGAAGAAACCCAACCGCTCAATTTTCGAAATACTGTTACGTGACAGTTGTATTTCCTTGGCTACTTGTGCTTGTGTATAACCTGAGTTGATTCTCATTTCTCGAAGAAGTGTGGCAAGTTCAAGCATACGTCTCTGATTATGTTCCTTTAATGAGTCTTTGTTCATAACTGATTTTGATTCTTTGATTATAAATACTGATGCAGACTATTTGATTCTTTGATTTCATTCCATATGTAAACTATTGTTGGAATTAATCCTGAAAATAAATACCCATTATTGTTCTATTTTGATACCAGAAACGGTATTTATTGTACGCTACCGATTAACATAAACGGCTCAATATGTTACTTATAACAGTAATGGCTTATGATTTGGGGGGATTAATGGGAAAAAATAACGGAATGTGTCCCAACGCAGACGTTACGACACTATTAAAATCATTCAAAAAATACGGGATTACGAAATTTTCAAATCTGAATCACTTGATGCCTCTGAAAAATTCTTCAGGAGAAACACCTATTTTAGATAGAACTTGTATGAAAGAACTCATTCTGTAATCTTCACCTTTCTCCATTCGCCATAGAGTCATGCTATTGATTGCTTTGCTTTCTGAAAATTTTTTATAGTTGCTTCCTACCTTTTGCCTATACTCAGTCAGTCGCTTTCCAATTACTTTCATTTTTTGAGCCACATCTTCAGGTTGTTCAGGAATCTTACGCTTCTCCATGAGAAAATATTTTAACAAATATAAAAAAAAGCATAATCTTTTATGCATGCATAATATATTATGCATATCTTTGTGATATGGAAAAGAATAGAAAATTTCGTCAAGAGTATTTTATAACGGATGCAGAGAATTTCGAATGTTATCTGATATTAATTGAGTTTGATGAAAATGATTTGCCAATTAAAACATATATACTCGAAATGCCACTGGTAGATGAACGTTTCAAAATCTATCCCTACTTAAAAAATTAATTTCTGAACGATATGAAAAAAATCGCATTATATGTTCGAGTAAGCACATCCGAGCAAACGGTTGAAAATCAAAAAATAAGACTTATCGATTATGCTGAAAAGAATGGATATTCATTTGATATTTATGAAGAAGTTGAAAGCACAAGAAAAACCAGACCAGTAAAACAAGCACTTCTGGCAAGATTGCGGAATCATGAATATGATGCTGTGGTTGTTTATAAATTGGACAGATGGGCGAGAAGTTCAACGGAATTGATTCTGGACACGAAGGAACTGATTGATAAGGGAGTTGGGTTCATCAGTATATCGGACAATCTTGATTTCTCCACAGCATCGGGTAAATTGCATTTTCAAATACTCAGTGCCTTTGCAGAATTTGAACGTGAATTAATCAGGGAGAGAACAATTGAAGGTCTTAGGAGAGCCAAGATGCAGGGAAAACAGGCAGGAAGACCAAAAGGAAGCAAGGACACGAAAAAAAGAAGAAAATCTGGCTATATTCTCAGGGAAGCAAGGAAGAAACAAGAGAAAGATAAAGAAAGAGGTCTGAACAAAGGGATTGAAGATTATTTAAATAATTAATTGTGTTATTGCCTTTTATTTAATAACTTTCTACATATCAAATGCAAGGAAATGGCAAAAAGAAAATCTCCAATTGCAAAAAGTTTCATAAATAACTCGATTGGAGCAATTTTCTCAGCAATAGAAATTCACAACAAGCCTTCAATAAAGTATAGGTATGAGATAGTAGTGTTATTAGTTATAAACGCATGGGAATTGCTTTTAAAAGGCTATCTGTATAAATTTCACAGAGATGTGAAATTATTTCAAAAAGATGGCACTTCTAAACCATTTGAGAATTGCGTAAATATCGCTAATCAGAAGATTGGTAAGACTTTTAACCCTACTAAAGAAAACTTATTACTACTGTACCTGTACAGGAATCAGGTTGCTCATTCATATGTAAAAGAACTTGATTCAATTATTTATGCTGTTATTAAAAAGACCATTATTTTTTACTCTGATTTCCTGAAAGAACATTTTAAGATTGACTTGAGCGATACATCAGATTTAATATTGCTACCTATAGGTTTTAAAAAAATGATATCTCCTGTAGATTATATTTCAAATAAATCAGCCATTGAAAATGCCCCTGAAGAATTGAAGAAATTTATCAAGTCGATTATTGAATCAACAAAGAGGTTAAATGATGATAATCTCAGTGAATCAATTTTTGTTGATTTCAAAATTAACCTAACAAATGTAAAGGAAATTAAAAATGCAGATATCATAGCAGGGATTGATAATTCAAAAACTCAAGAGGTACTAATAAGAGTCGAGAAACCAAGTAAGAAAATTATTTCCTCAAGTGAAGGTCAAAAGGTAGTTTTAACAAGAAGGAAAGAAGAAATTCAAGGGATACTTTACTATGAACAATTAGATGACGGAATCTTTGATGAGATTAATAATCTTGTTGAAGCAAACCAGATATTAGCAAAGGATAATTCGAGATTCATGCTCGGATTACCTATATATTACCGCATATATGCTGAGAGACAATTTGTTAATTATAACGTAAATAATTTTAAAACCTTTGCATTTACTGGAATGCTTGATTTTTACGCACCATTTCTTTACTGGCTAATCAAATTACCAGACAAAACAATTGCAGAACTTCTGTTTGCAGTGTATCAGCAATGCAAATCACCAAAAATCAACAACTTAAACAAGATTGTATTCTTGCTTGGTAATAAGGCAATAAGAATTTTAAATGAATTATATGAAGAAGATTATAAAATGCAGGTACAAAAGCCACAGCATTATTATTCATTTAAAACTCTTATTAAGAGCAAAAGGAGTAATCCAATATTAAAATGTATTGGAGTATCACAGACCGCAAGGATATTTATCCAAAATGACAAGAAAGAATATACCTATCAAACATTTTTAGATGACACAAATTTTGCACTCAACAAACTTTCATCTGTATGCAAAGATGTTTTTGAGGGTTATACCATGAATCGTAGTGTGGCAAGAGATTTGGATTATATTGTTTATAGTAGCGAATTGGCTTCAAGACACGAAAACATTAGCGCAGAAATAGAAAAAGTCTTTAAATGAACTTAAAACCCTCCCCCAAACAATTCCGAAGTTATTTTTGAGTTAGGTTATCACGTCATCCTCCCCTGCAAATTGAAGGGTAAAAAACCGTCCGTTTATTTGGTAAACTTTCAGTTAACATTTTTTAAAATGGGTGGAAGTCAGAAATTTGTAATATTTCCATCTTTAGTGTATTTAATAAGTGTATGACTTGTGGGACTAAATATATAGTTGCCAAAAGCATCCTCATCTCCATAAGAAAAATATAAAATTCTATTTGTTGAACTTTTATATTTTGACCAAATTTCATTCCCTAAAGAGTTTGTTTTTGTCGCAAAATCACCACCTGATATTAAATAACCTTTATCCATAGTACCTATGATTTTCATTGGGATGATTGACGAATTATTGTTATATGCATTTGAAGAAACCACATTGCCATTGGAATCATATCTTCTTAGGATACTACCATCAGCAAATACAAAACCAGCATCAGAGGTACATTCTGTTACTGCAGGGTTAAAAGGGCAAGGAATTTCCCAAATTAGTTCGCCAGAGAGGCTATATTTGTGAATTTCATCTGAAAAGAAGACTACGATGTTGCCATCAGTTGTTTGCTCAAATGATAGAACAGCACCTGTGCTTGGATATGTTTTATTCCATTTCGTACTACCATCTGGATTTAAACAGTAGAATCTCATCTGTTGTTCACTATCAATTCTGACGTACCCCCCTACAAGAATCTCTCCTGACGTTAATACTTTGTTCGCAAGGAAATTGCAGTTAATATAGTGATTATTCCAAGATGGATAATTAGCGTCTACCCCAAGTTTCATCAAAAATCCATATCTGGGAGGGTACGCACCAAGATATGAACCTGAAATGAACATGTAGTCATAATTGTCAAAAGAAATTTCATTCGCTGTGTACATGCTAATTAATGTAGTGTAATCATTAAATTTGCGTTCATCTGTTTTTATACCAGCGCTGGACAGAGTCGTAATTGCTAAACCAACGGTACTATTCGAATATAGAATTATTATATTATTACTGGGAGTGACATATAATCCTATTCTACCATATCCATAAGGGGGTTCAAAATATATGGGAGTTGCATATGACCTTTTGGCTGACCAATCTGATGTTCTGTTATTTAGGGCATTTGTTTTAACACGCCAATGATAAACCAAACCACTCTCATATTTCTTAGAGTATTTTGTTTCAGTTATTGTAATATCATCCAATAAATCTGTAAAATTTTCATTAGTTGATACTTGAAGATTATATGAAACCGCTTTGTCTACAGCCGTCCATTCAAAATTAACTAAAGTTGAATCCGCATATTCATTATCAATAGGTTTTATAAGCGAAGGAATACCTAATTCAGGTAATTGAATATTCACTGAGATTAATGGTGATTGTCCTTCATTGCCTGACACATCAACTGCTTTAGCATAGATAGTATGCAAGCCAGATGAATAATTATTTATATCCCAACTAAATGAATAAGGAGAACTCGAATCTGTATTTAACAAAACGCCATCAATATAACACTCAACCTCTTTAACTCCATCATTATCTGATGCCTCGACAGAAATTAATGTTATATCCGAGATATTAGAGCCATGTGCGGGAAACGTGATAAGTACATTTGGTGGTGCTGTATCAGGACTTTCCTTTTTACAACCATAAAAGGAAAAGACTCCTACGAAAAGAATAATAAGGAAAGGTTTCATGAGACAGGCTAATTAAGTTAGTTCTACTAAATTAGAATAAATTGTAATAAAGAAACGAAAAATTTATCAGTCTATTTTTCTAAGACAATCGAAAAACCATTTCGTTTACCTTGTTTAATGACAACTTAACTAATATAGTTCTTTCCGAGTAAATTTATTTTCGCCCATGACAAAAAAAGATTAAAGTTTCTTGACTTGGATTTAACTATTGCCTAATTTCGTTAAATGTTTGCAGTATATCGTGTCAAAATCGTTATTTTTCAAGGTATTCCGAACCTGCGATAACATTTGCTCATTGAAATATAATAAAAGGCGACATATCCTTCCACTCCTGCACCACTGACAGGATAGCATATCAGACATTGATTTTCACATATTTCAGGTTGTGCCGCCATTTAAATATGGTCAGACAGTTGACTGAGAGGCGGTACTCATTCCTTGTAACACGAGGAAATGCAGCGAGACATTTTTATTCCACGAATGTGCCGCCTCTTTTAACACAATTGTTGGGCGACCAACGTAGAGGCAGTCCTTCAATACCCTCAGCACAATGGTGAATGCAGCGAGACAAATTCGGATAGGACTGCCTCTTTCTATTAATATAATTGACTGCCAAGAGGAACATCACTCTCAGGAATAACCAGAACGCACTCATTTTTATCATCTGACACACCGAGCGTTAAAACCTCAGAGATAGCAGAACCGATTTGTCGAGGCGGGAAATTTACCACACATAAAACAAATTTGCCCGATAATTCAGCCTTATTATAATTGGCAGTTAACTGAGCGCATGACCTCTTGATGCCAATTTCTTAACCAAAATCAATTCTGAGTTTGAATGTCGGTTTTCTTGTTTCAGGAAAATCCTTAACATCTATTATTCTGCCAATGCGAATATCTAACTTCTGAAAATCTTCAAATGTTGCCATTCTGTTTATTCTTAATGATTTAAACTACGATAAAACTGTTCATAATGAGCAATATAAAACTTAATCAACAATAGCACCGTAAGCGCAATGGCTGAACTAACAAACTGGGTCGTTGAAAGTGATAAAGTGGTCACATTTTAGTAGTAGTCTATTAAGCCACTTAATTTGAATCTGTATGACTTATTCGACTTCTCCCGAAAACATTAATAGACTGTAATTATCGATTTTCACCATAATGTTACTATTCAAGTTTGCTTAGTCCGCTCATTATTTGGGAAATATGTACCAGATTTTTATTATTTTTCTAACTTCCGAAAGCCTGAGCAAACAAGTGACAATTTTTCAATTCTACCTTCTGATATCTCACAATATAGGTGCTGTTCAACATTATATGAATCTCCCTTATAAGTTTCGAAAATTCTATAGTATATATGAAGGCAA
>JAFGOZ010000069.1 GCA_016926235.1 Bacteroidales bacterium
CACGAAGCTTTTACCTGAGCGGATGATTGTCGTTTATAATCATGCTCGTGTGTGTTAAAAGATTTATCATGGATGTTTCATTTTATAAATCATAAAGTTACTTGTCTCTATATCAAATTTTCCATAGGCGTAATCACCAAACATTTCAGTAATCTCCAACCCGGCTGCTTTTATCATTTCTCTTAATTCTGCATCTGATATTGGCTTAAAATTAATCTCAAGAAATCTTTTTTCAATCATAACATTAGTTGAGTCAAATATTTCATAGAATTGAAACCCGGAAACTATTTTATTTGTTTCATCGTATTGGTTCATGTAAGAAATAATCATTTGCTTGTTTTTATCAATTGAGAATTTACCCATAACCTTTAAAATTCCATCAGCTAATTTGAGTCTGGTTTTTGGATTCTGGAGTGTTAAAATAAAAGTTCCATTTTTATCAAGATGCGACGAAATGGATTGTAATGCTTGTATCTGTAATTCAGTAGATAATATCTCGGTAATTGAATGAAAGGGTAATAGTATCAAACCAAATTTTTTATTCAAATCCAGATTAGTCACATCCATTTGAACTAAATTAATCGAGTAGTTTTTATTTCTGATTTTCTGTTCAAATGAATCTAACATCCCTTTTGAATAATCAATACATGTCATCTGTCTCCCGGAATCCAGTAAAGGAATTGATACTCGTCCGGTCCCGCACATTAATTCCAGTATCTCACCTTTATAACCTTCAGTTTCTTTAAGGAAAAATGGTATATCAAAATCTACATTGACATAAAAATCATATATATCCGCAACTTTATCAAATTTTATTGTTTCTTTCATTTTTTCTCAAGGTTTTATCAGTACGACTCACAACTACAGCAAAAAAGGTTTGCCATTTGCTAAATATACTACTTTTTCAATATTTCCTGTTTTGCTCACGCGAAACAATGGCTATTAGTTATTAGCTTTTGGCTATTAGCCTTTAGTTGTTTGATGTTTGCCAATAGCTAATGGTTTTTTTGTACGTTTTTTAATCGGCCTATGTTGCTTCTGCGAAGCAATGTAAATCAGAGATTCACTTTTAACTGGTCTTAGACACCGCTTCCATTTAGGCTACACCCAAAGAGTTATGCAGGGTGATATGGTTGTGCATTTTGATGATAAATCAAATGTGTGTGAATACACCAATCGCAGATCGGCGCTAGCAGTGCATATTATATATCCAGCCCAGCTGGGAAGTTGTGTATTTACCAATAGCCGGCAGCCAATAGCTTTTTTATAGATGTTTACCAATAGCCAAAAACCAATAGCCTTTTTATAATAAATCCCGATGGGTCTGGTTGCATTCTGAAGACTACTGCGAACGGGTAGAATATTCAAGTCAGGTCATTGTTCTTTAAGAATGTTTAACACATGCTCTCTATAATTCCTGCCTATAGTAAATTGTCTGTCACCAAGTACAATATATGAAGATGTATAATAATCAATTTTGTTGATGTTAATAATGAAAGAACGATGGATACGTAAAAACATTCCGGCTGGTAATTCATTTTCAATGTTTGATAAAGATTCGTAGCAGATGAGATTGATATTTGTTGTCTGTACCTTAATGTAATTGTCAAGGCTTTCGATAAACAGTATTGTATCCAGGGCAATCTTATAATTTTTTTTATCTGCTTTAAGATGAATAAATTCTTTTGGTTTTTGAAGTTGTGTTTCTTTCATTGAAAGAAATTTATTCATAGCTTTTAAAAACCTGCCTGCAGATATTGGTTTTACAAGGTAATCAAGGGCGTTGAGATCAAAAGCATCAACGGCAAATTCCCTGTAAGCTGTTGTAAAAATAACATAGGGTTGATTGGAAATGGCTTTTAAAAAATCAATACCTGAAATGGATGGCATATTGATATCTAAAAATAATATATCAATATTTCCTTTATTTAACAGCTCTATTGCTTCTATCGGTTTGGTATATGTTCCGATACACACTATCTGATTGCTAAAATTTTCCAGGTGCTCCTGTATAACTTTAATAGCCAATGGTTCATCGTCTATAATCAGGCAGGTATATTTTTTTTTACCGGGCATTATCGTGTAATATTTAGTTTAACTTCAAAAATGTTTTTGTCTGTTGTGATCTGTAATTCATGCTTGTTCATATATAAAAGTTCAAGCCGTTCACGAATGTTTTTCAGACCTAATCCCTTACTCTTCTTAGTACAGGCCTTTGAAGTAACAGAATCATGAATATTGTTTATTATGTTGAATTGTATGATGCTCGAAGTAATTTCTAACTTCATTGAAATAAAATCATGGCTTGTTTGTTTTAGCCCGTGCTTGAAAGCATTTTCAACAAATGGGAATAAAATTAAAGGGGCAATTTTTATCCCGGAAATATCTTTGGGGAAATGGGTTTTGACATTAAAATTATCGTCGTGCCTTATTTTCTCCAGTTCAATATAATTGTTGATGAAATTAATTTCATTACTGAGTTCTACCCGATCTGTATTACAATCATACAGCATATAATCCAGTAAATCGGATAAACGTACAATAACTTCTCTTGAAAGCACAGAATCCTCATTTACCAAAGCATAAAGGTTATTCATCATATTAAAAATAAAATGAGGATGGATTTGTTCTTTGAGAAGTTGCAGTTGTACCTCTTTTAGCTTTAACTCCAGGTGGTTTTTTTGTTTCTCAATGTTGGCCCTTTCCTCATTCGATCGGAAAGATTCTTTTGTAAAATAAAATACCGAAGATAACAATGAAATCAAATACGTGCCGGTAAGAAGAATAATAATGTCTTCGATAGAAGGCAAAGTCATAGCGGGAAGGGTTATGCTGCTATACAAAATGATAATGCAGATAGCAATACTGATGAGCCATAGCGATATGGTAACCAGGGCAAAAAGCAAGTATAAAAACAGCCATCTTTTCCCTTTAAACAATATTGCAGGGATTAAAAATTTGTTGGTAATCCGTGCATTGATAAAACTTATAATTAAAAGAAAGATTGATAAGACTGAACGTATATAAATATCATAATGCCTGTTACTGAAAACATAAAACATGAATAAAGATGCCATCAACCAATAAACGACTTCCCAAATTGGAAAACTACTTTTTCCGGATTTTATGATTTTACCCATAGCCATAACAAACAAATATAAAGCGAAAATGGGTTCGATTTATATTTATCCCCTTATTTTATGCCAACAACAAAAATCTCCCCCTGAATAACATAAATGCCGTTAACTATTTTAAATTTGTTGTTGAGGTTGGGATTTAAGTTGTTCCCATAATAAGTTTTAAAAGCAGTTTTTGAATCCTTATTATTGTTTCATTATTCATTTTAAAACTTAAAGTCATGATAATTAGACATTTTTTTGAAGGAGGTGGTTTTTTTATGTTTTTCATTTACCTTATGTGGATAACTGTTATTACCCTGGCAGTCCGTTTTATTATTTTGTATAGTTCAGGTAAAAATCCTCAAAAACTGAAAAGGACGAATGACAGTATTTTGTTTATCGGTAGTTTCGCATTTTTATTTGCGGTTTTCGGACAAATGCTTGGTTTAGTGACTGCTTTTGATTTAATTCAAAAGGCAGGTGAGGCGGGTGTTGTCCCAAGCCTGGTAGCTGGTGGTTTAAAAGTTACTTTCATTCCTACTTTTTATGGGTTACTACTCCTTATAGTATCAGCAATGATATGGTTTGTTTTTCGGAATCTTAAATATAGTAGTCAATAAGTAGACCCTTAACCCAAATTATTCATTATGATTTTTTCATATGCATAATTTGGGTTTGCTCTTAACCGAATTCAATATGTCACAAGCAATCTGTTTTTTTCGACTTGAAAACATCAGCTTAAGAAATGCAGTATCTCCGAATCAGGGGGAATTAACGCCAATCGTCAGTAGCAAAAGCCATCCCATAAAACCGGGATATACTACTTTTTCAATATATTCTGTTTTGCTTCTGCGAAGCAATGGCCATTAGTTATTAGCTTTTGGCTATTAGCCTTTAGTTGTTTGATGTTTGCCAATAGCCAATAGTCAATGGTTTTTTTGTACGTTTTTTTTTAACCGGCCTATATTGCTTCTGCGAAACAGTGTAAATCAGAGATTCACTTTTAACTGGTCGTAGACACTGAATTATTTAAGTCTACGCCCAACGGGGAGAAGCTCAGCGAAGCTAAACGACCGAATCCTGAAAGGATCAACGAAATTAACAGAGCTCAGCGAATATAAACAAACAGGTTTATTTCTTTGTATCAGTTTTGTATTCATTTGTTAAATAAGATACCTTAAGCCCATTATTTTGTATTCGTAATGTACCCAATCTAAACCTGTTTTGTCCATCATTTATACCGGTTAAATGAAGTCTGTGCTGATTTCCTTCTACATCATACAATCCTATCAATATTTCATAATCAGCATCAGGAACATCAGTTGGAATTTTTACATAATATGGACCTTCAACTATTTTTGAATCCGGTAACCATTCCATAGTTGGAGTTGAAGTCATATGTTCATGGCTAAAAGTATTTTCCCCATACCTGCAAAAATGTATAAAGCATTGATAGTTATAGTTCAATTTCCAATATACTTTCCATTTTAAATATATTTTTATTAATCCGGGTTCTACCTGTTCATAACTATAGATACCTGGTTCTGGCCCCTTAAATGACGCTTGTGACGGATTAATTTGTGATTCTTCGATTGGGTTTTGATTTCTTTTGCAGGATATAACAAAACAAGATATAACTAAAAATACTATGATAAATATCTTCATATTATTTCACTAAATCTGTCAATCAATGAAACCGGTTTATGTAAAGTTAAATATTAAATTAAACCATTTCTCTATGATCGGCAATTATTTTGCAGCCTGTTTTCAATCTCAGCCTTTTATAAGCTGGCCGTTTCTCAAATATACTACTTTTTCAATATATCCTGTTTTGCTCACGCGAAGCAATGGCTAATAGTTATTAGCTTTTGGCTATTAGCCTTTAGTTGTTTGATGTTTGCCAATAGCCAATGGCTTTTTTGTAGGTTTTTTTTTAACCGGCCTATATTGCTTCTGCGAAACAGGATAAATCAGAGATTCACTATTAACAGATCGTAGACACCGTTTCCATTTAGGCTACACCAAAGAGTTATGCAGGGTGATGTGGTTGTGCATTTTAATTTACTTCGTTGAGCTCACCCGATATCCATCGGGTTCGGTTATAAATCAAATGTGTGTGAATACACCGATCGCAGATAGGCGCGAGCAGTGCGTATTATATATCCAACCCAGTTGGGGGGGGTGGTGTTTCGTTTAACACTAAACGGAAACTATAATTATTGACTTTTATGAATTCTTGAAAAGATTTTATATTTTAACATCAAATTTTAATTTTATGAATGAGCCTCAATTAATAAAAGCTATTTGTGGGTTTTTTGAGAGTGAAATCCTTACAAAACATCAAGATAGTTTAATCAGGAAGCACTCTAAATTATCAGAATACCAAATAAATCCCATATTAGTCAAGTATTTATCGCAGTTAATTGAAAATGAAATCACACCTGAAGGAATAGCTAAAGCCCTATTTTATCCCAGAGCATTAGGAACCTCCATAACGGGTGCATTTGGTTCTAAATTTCAGAAAATGTTAGTTGAACTTGGTTTGGTATATGGATCGTTAATTTCTGGGATGGATATTGAATATATTGATAAAATTGATAACCGCAGGAAATATTGTCAATTAAAATCTGGCCCTAATACAATAAATGCAGGTGATGTTAAACCTATATTGGCTGAATTTGACTTAGTAGCAAATTTGGCCAGGACAAACAACTTCCAAAACTTCAACAATAATGATTTAATTTTGGGTATAATATATGGTGATCAAAATCAGTTAAGTGGCCATTATTTAAAAATTAATCAAAAATATCCTGTAATTATTGGGATTGAATTTTGGTATCATATTACAGGTTATCAATCATTTTATACCAATTTGATTACTGCAATCGATTCACTGATTTTAAGCTTACCCAGTTCTAACGTTTTTCAAACTGCTTATCAATCTTTGGTATCAGAGATTAGAAATGCTAATATTATTTAAAAAATTAACAATTGAATACCCAATTTCCTTAGCTAAATTAACAGGTACAGCATTGCCTATTTGCTTATATTGCTGAGAAACGGAACCAGCAAATTTCCAATCATCAGGGAATGTTTGTATCCTGGCATACTCGCGAACTGTAAAAGGCCTGGTTTCATCAGGATGACATCTTTCCGTCTGTTTTTGGGCAGGACTGCAGGTAAGGGTTAAACTTGGTTCAGCCCAACTCATCCTTCTTGCCATACCTGTTTTTCCCCCTCCTAAAAAAAAGCTGCCCCCCATATATGTTTTTTGTATATTTATGGGTAAATCTCGCCAATAACCACCTTCAGGAACTAAATCCAGAACTTCCTTTTTTGATCTTGGATATTTCTGTCCATCAGATTTTGGCACATCTGTATCATACAGTTCCCCCTTTTTAAGGGCATCTTTAAGATTATATATTTTCTTATAAGGCTTAGGAAATTCAAAATAGTTAATATTTAAATCTTTTCTGATCCCAACAATCAATACCCTTTCTCTTTTTTGAGGAACCTTATAAAAAATAGCTTTCAATAATCTTGGAGGTAAAACATTATAACCAATTTCATTTAAAATAGAAATCATCCCATCAATTGTCTTTCCTCCTTCATGGTTTAATAGCCCCCTTACATTCTCACCAATACAAATTTGGGGCATAGTTTCTTTAACCACCCTGGCAAATTCATAAAACAGGGTACCCCTTGCGTCATCCAGGCCAAGCTTTTTACCGGCATAGCTGAATGCCTGGCAAGGGAACCCCCCGGTTACTATATTTACTTTCCCTTTATAATCCTTAAATGATACATTTTTCACATCGTCTTCAATAACGTTCCAATCAGGACGGTTTTTTCTTAATGTTTCAGCAGCCCAATGGTCAATTTCGTTTAATGCCAAACATTTTATCCCTGCTTTATCAAGTCCTATCGCTAATCCTCCTGCACCCGCAAAAAGCTCAATAGCTGTATAATTTTGATTGGCTTTCACTACATTTGAGTTTTCTTCCGTATTAAAAAGAAAATCAAGTTCATCGAATATTCTAAGCTGGTTCTTTCGATAAACTCTATAGTTACTCATAGGCTCCCTAACTGCTGATAATTTTCCGTTTCTGTCCCAGCGACGCAAGGTTTCTTTGCTTACAGACAATAAATCTGCTACTTCCGATAATGTGTAATATTCTTTCATAGTATAATAACCATATTAAACAAGGTTATACATGGTTACAAATAAATTGTATTTTCTATTAAAAAACAAGAAATTTACAATTGAATAATTAACAACTTATTCATTGGTTAAATATCACGAAAATAAAATAATTGTACCACGTTTTAGTGAGGCAAATGGGTTCTATACGACGAAAGAACGCTCAAAACTGATGAGCAAAATAAAAAGTTATGATACCATGCCTGAAAGAAAATTGAGAAAGTTTTTATGGGGGCTTAATTTAAAATACCGAAAAAATGTAAAAAAACTTCCAGGCACTCCAGATATAGTTATTTCAAAATATGCATTGGTAATATTCATTGACGGAGAGTTTTGGCACGGATATAATTGGATAGAAAAGAAACCTAAAATAAAATCTAACCGTGATTTTTGGATACCCAAAATTGAAAGAAACATGCAGCGAGATTCAAACAATAATAGATTTTATATAGAAAATGGATGGAAAGTTTTTAGGTTTTGGGAACATGAAATAAAAAAGGAATTTCAAAAATGCATCAATCAGATTTTGGAATACATTGAGGATTTTCAGATGTATAATGAAATAAATAAAAACAATTTTACACAATTAAAGAGACATTGGGAGAAAATGCCAAAATAAATTCCAAATGTCCTGCATTATTCATTTATTTTTTCTCATTGCACTGAACCTCAAAAATCGTGCGCATCAACCAACTGTTATCTGCATTGTGTTTTGTTACTCGAATTTAGTTTTTATACTTCTAATCTCCAAGCGTTTGGGGCAAAATGTCGCCGGATCCCATTTTGCCACTTTGGTACCTCTTTGTGCTACCATCGTACCTCTTTGCTTCATCATCCAACCTTATTGTGTGCATTACCAACCTCTTTGTGTGAGTTCACGCTGTCATTGTGTCCTTCGTGTACCTCTTTGTGCATTCCTCGTGTGTCATTGAGACAGCTCCGTACCTCTTTGTGCGGGTCATCAACCTGTTTGTTCCACCGGGGTGCCTCTTTGCTTTACATTTGTACCTGTTTGTGCAAAAAGGGAATGAGACTGCCCCGTTCTCCCTGAGGCCCGGCTCTGTTTATTATGTTCCGGTAGCTCTACGTGAGATGCTGAAACGTGTTCAGCATGACGGGTGGGTGATGTCGGGGCAGTCTCAATGCCGGCCCTAGTCTACAATTACCCGTGCTCTTTTATACTGCTCGTAAAAGTCAGGCTTTGTGTACTGGTACATTAGCATCAGCTTGTCAAGTTGCTCCTTGTGCAGGGTCATTGCCTCGTCAATCAGCTCATCTATCCCGCTTTTGCTTGCATACACCTTGTTCAGTATGTTACGGGGCTGGCCTATATGAGCTTTAAAGGAGTCCAGCGTAGTGGCTGCCTCCGAAATAAGGTCTGCCGTAACACCCATGTCTTTCAGCTTGTCCAGGTTTTCCTTGGCTGTGCTTATTATCGGGCTCACCAGGGCCTCCATATCAGTTTCCCGTGCTCGCAAAATGTCATTACGTTTTACACTGCCTGTTTGCTTCAACCCTTCATCATTGTTCATCGTACCCAGCACATATATCTGGCCTGCCAGCATGGGTATTTTTTCCATCAGGCTGTTACGCAGGGTATCCTTGGTAATGGTTTCTGCCCTGCTGCTATTGCCGGCCTTCTCGTTCAGCTCTTCCACGCGCTGAATGATCTCATCGAGATTGTTCTTAACTTTTACAATTACCGGAACACTGCTCCAGATTGTTGAGTTTTCATCCAAGGTTACCTGTACCGTTTCCATCATACGGAAATGTTTTGTTTGAACTTTGTTCATAATAAAAAAGTTTAAGTTAAAAAATAATTTAATTCTTACGCCTCCTGATTAACTAAGAGCAATGATTCGTCAAAGTGTATTCAAAAGCGCTTTTATATATTTATACCATTTTGGGCAAAAAAGTAACCCGGTGTTTTTGATTTTTTTTTAAAAAATCAGCAGCCGGGAACCAATCCCCGGTTGGCGAGGATACTCCTGGCAGCATTTATACCGGCTGCTATCCTGTTAAAGTTAAATTGTTCCTTCTTCAAAAGTTCGTACTGGTAAAATCGGACTGCTATCCTGCATATGCCTGTTACCTCCTCGTATATCTCATTAAAGGTGGTTATGGCCTCGCCGGTAATTTCCTGTGAGTTTTCCATTAATGTTTCCTGCGATATGCTGGCTTTCAGTAATTCATCGGCATAGCCAATTATGCGTTTAAGCAATTCGGGGTGGGTGCCCTTGCCCACTATCTGCTTTATCACCTCCGGGGTAAGGCCTTTTTTCAAGGCATAGAGAAGCTGTATAAGCGATTCCTGGTTGCCATATCGGGCTTTGGTAAGTTTGTTATCAAGTCCCAGGTTTTTGATCATACTTTTTGCCTCCCTGCCAAAATCTACTGCCAGCTGTGTTTTGAGAAAGGAGATGTCGCGCAGTGCCGGAGTTTGTATCTTTGCAAGTATACCGGTTGCTTCGCGCAACTCCTTTTTCTGGTCCAACCCCAGGTAATTTTCTATAGCATCATCAATTTTATAGGAGAGTTGTTCCGCATAGATATCTGTCCAGTTAATCCGCACAAAAGAAAGATCAGTAAGGTTTTCACGAAACTTACCCATAATGGTTTTTGATGCTAGCAACATTTCCAGATCTTTTACTTTAAAATTTCGATTTTTTGTCATTTTTAAAAACTTGTTAAACAAATTAATTCATATGCCTCCTGATTAACTAAGAGCAATGATTCGTCAAAGTGCATTCAAAAGGGCTTTTATATATTTATACCAAAAAGTGGAAATTAGTAACCCGGTTGAATGTAATTTTTATTCATTCTAAATAATGGATAATGTATAATGAATAATTACAGCTAATAGAATGGCCGGTTAGTTTATTAAGGCCTGTAATATAGCCAATATCTCTATTCCATCCTTGCCAGCAGGGAGGGGAAACCAAAAAACAAACAGCAAAACGTAATATAAATTAGGGGTGGGTAAATCGAACCAAAAACCCAAAACGCAAAACCATGTAAATCAGAGATTCACTTCTAACAAAAAGCCCTTAGCCCTTCCAAAATATCGAACACCGAACAAAGAATGAAGAATGATGAAATGAAAGATTTTTACTTCAAAGGCATATATCCCATAAAAACTACATTCCGGTCAAAAAGCATTGATTATGGCTTCTTCAGGGGTTTTAGGGGTTTGTACATAAATTATACTTATCGCAGCAAACCAATAAAGTAGTTGGTTTTACTTGTTGCGGCACAAACGAAAACCCTGGTCAGGGCCCTTGCCATCTGCCTGGTAGCTGCTTAAGAAAGCTAACTCACAGCAGAAGTCTGCACCGATCCAACCACCACCCTTCCATACTCGTCCCGGAAAGTCATCAGGCCCGTTGCTCTCGTGCCAGTCCTGGCACCATTCTCTCACATTACCAGACATATCATAAAGCCCTAACTCGTTGGGAGCCTTGCCTCCTACAGGATGTGTCCTGCAATGATTTTTTTCTATTGTATACCAAAGCCACGATCCTGTCAGGTATTTATCTCCTGAGTTTTGCCAAAACCATGCAACTTCATCTAAGTTTTTACCTCCGCTGTATTTATAGCTTTTGCTCATCTGACCTCCCCCGGCAGCATATTCCCACTCCGCTTCTGTCGGCAACCGATAACCATTAGCTCCCGTATCAATCTTCACTGTCCATTTAATGTCATCAATATCATTATGATTATTCGTATCCTTTTTATTCTTATTTATGATGTAGTACATATGTAAACCTTCTTTGATACTTCTTTTATTACAATACTCAATACAATCATACCAGCTGACTGTCTCCACTGGCAAATCATCTCCTTTGAATTGTGAGGGATTGTTTCCCATTACTTCAATCCACTCTTTTTGGGTTACCTCGTATTTGCCGATATAGAAGTCCTGTATCATCACATCTTGTCTGTCATTGTTAGTTTGGGTGTTTATAAAAGTCCCGCCTTTGACGAATACAAAGTTTTCAGTTTCTTTTTGTGAACAAGAGCCGGCAATAATCATTATGGATATTGAAAGTAAAATAGTAGGTTTCCTCATTGTGTAATATCTTTTTGTTTTTAATACATAAATAATTATAAGCGACAATGGTCTCGGCTTTGCTTAATGTAATGTTGCATGTTTTTCTATCTGTGCGGAATAGCTGGCAATATATCTTTTCCTGTCCGCATCCTCTATTTTTTTTGAATTATTTCCAGAAATATGTAAGGCCGGCGGTTAAGAGACCGGCCGGCCTTATATATATCGAATGAGTTAAGAGTGTGCTTTTACCAGATTGTTGCGTTTATATATCCGCTTTTACCACCCCATGCTTCCAAAGCGAATATCATGTAGTTGTAACTGCCAAAACCCTGACCGCCTCTGCTCTTCCAATTGTTAATGTGGTTACCCATGGTGACTTTTCGGTTTGATCCGGTTGTTGCTCCTCCCCAGGTATCTTTATATTGCCAGAATGTAGCAGTGCCAATAATGGATGGCGCATTAACCCGTTGCTGCTTGTAAAAGCTGTACGTATGTCCATCACTGCTAATAGAGTTTACGTAAGTTCCACCTGTCGCGGAACCTCTTTCAGCTACATAGTATTCAATAAGCGGATTTGTCGTCCACCCATAGACTCCTACAAAATTGTAGCTACCACTTTGATAGCCGATGTTGTAGTTAACAGTTCTGGCTGATCCGGGATTCCAGCCTTTACCGCCTACAATATCGTTGACATTGCTATAGCTGATAGCAAAATTCCCGGCGTATGTAGACGCACCGGGGAAAGTAATGGATCCTGAACCGCCTTCCCGGTATAATGACCAGAAGTAGCCATGATCCGTACCTGAGTTGTAAGCTTTTAATCGACTTCCTTGAACATTCTCCGGATTTTCTTGAATATCCGTATCCAGTTTTTCTTTTTCACAACTGGCGAACGCTAGCAGAATAGCTGCTGACAGAATTAATCTTATTAAATTCATCATTTTTTGGGTTTTGGTTAATAATGTTTTTTGATAAAGGTGTTATGCGTGAAATAACCTGTTAAATATATGTTGATATTTATCCCGATTATATAACAATTTCACCAATGAATATCAAAATTTCATCATTTTTTGTTTTGCCAATATTATCTAAGTTTAATAATTGTCAGGTACCTTTTTGGATTAAAGGAATTTCCGTTTTGATTATTATATCAACAGAGTTCATCATTCTGCTTTTTCTTCAGGATTATAAGTGAAAACCTCATTCAATGGCACGTTGAAAACCATTGCTATTCGAAATGCCAGCTCGAGGGTAGGGGAGTACTTCCCGTTTTCAATGGCTACTATAGTTTGCCTGGTCACGCTCACTTTGTCCGCCAGCTGCTGCTGCGTCATCTCATCGGCCATAAAGCGTAACTTACGTATATTATTGTTTATGTAACATTTTCCCATTTTAAATCCCTTTCCGATAGTAGTAAATTTGAGCAATACCCGATGCCACACTACCTGTTATACAGGATGCAATAAGCGTGATGAACAACACCCAGGGTTGCATCCCTATTGCCTGTGAGCCCATGGCAAGTACAAAACCCAAGGAATATAGCCATGAAGAGATCCTGAGTGTTTTCAACTCTATGAGCTTGTCCATTTCGTCTGCCCTTGCCGGCATGTCTTCATTGGTAATAATTTTATTGATAATGGCAAAAATGATATGTATAAGTATAATTGCCACAATCATTACGGGCACCATCTTTATAAAGGTTTTGCCCCAGAATGTGAAATCATTCAGCAATTCCGGAGTATTTGCCAGGTACTTTTTATAGATATACAATGAATACACTGCAGGAACTACTACCAGGCTGATAATAGTTACGAGTATTCTTTTTTCTTTGCGGTACATTTTTCCTTCCATTGTCTTAAATTTTTTACGTTATGTTAAATATTATCGACACAAAGATAAATATATTATACAAAATGTCAAATATATTAGACATAAAATTATAAAAATATCTTACAACATCCAGAAAGATTGGTTTTAATAACAGTTGAAATTCTTGAAGTTAAAAAGCAATACCTTCTGCTGAACTTTAGCTAATGCTTAAAGCTAAAATAAGCAGATACTTTAGCAATAGCGGTGTGTAAGCCAGTATGGTGCGCAGGTCCGACGGGATGCGGGGCAGAGCGTTCATTCCGTCTTGACTTTTGGTGACTTTTAATCAAGAAAAAGTCACAAGAGATAAACCGGTAAAATAGCACTTATGCTAACTATAACAAGCCATTCAGATCAATTATTTCATTGCATAGCCTGGCTTCAATAGTAAGTAGTAGTCCCTGCCCGATGGATCAATCTGCCTTACCTTTATTTTTCTCATCATATTTCCTACCTATATTGATTTGCATACCGACAGCGAAAATCATGGGTGCATAATCAAAATCAATGTGAGATAAATTCAGAGGAAAGGAAAATCCCAATTGGCTGGTAATTTTAAAATATTCATAACCAAGTTTGGTTGTCACTACCGGTTCTGCAAAGTAGCCGATATCTTTATGACCGGACTGGGTTAAATTAACCATAACAAATCTCGGTGTCAGGCTGAAATCAATAACTTTGGTTGTTAATCCTATAGAAGGCTGTAAAAATGCCCTGATATATTCTGTGTTAGCATAATCTTCCCATATAGCATTATCATAATATGCTTTTACCTTTCCATAACCACAACCACCAAAGGTTTCAAACCGGCCAATTCTTCCCAGCTTTTTGTAATACCCGATTCCTAATTCTGCAAATTGGTGCTTATGGAAATTATCGGTAGAATCGGATGTTCTGTCTGCAAAACTTCCGTTAACCATCAGGCCAATATTGTCCGTAATCCCAATAGCAAACTGGGGATTAAATCCGGCAGTGCCTCCATGAATGGCAATTTTTGTATCCCCTTTATTACTTAGCATGGGAGTATTTACCACATTGGGTACGTATGCAGGTGCACATGAACTTGCTATTATTAGTATTATAATAAAACCTGGTAAAAAGTAAAGATTTTTTTTCATAGTGAGGATTTTTTTTGCGTGCATAATTTAAAGAGTATTACATCATAGATGATCGTAAAGATCATAAAGTTGCGTCAATATATACTGATATTATAAACCAAATTTATAAAACATTATACCAAAACAAATATCGGTATTTTCATTTATCTGCCAAATCCTAAGAGAAATCAGACAGACTCTTTTATCCGCCTAATCCGTCAGCTGACAGAGAATGCGGACTGTCACTGCCACTGCTATTGCTACTTCTCTTTCTTATTCCCAAACACCAACTCATCCCCCTTTAAATCAATAACCATAGGTTTGTCCTTATTTACCTGGCCACTCAGTACCTGCTTCGAAAGTTCGTTCAGGATGTATTTTTGTATTACCCTTTTTACCGGGCGAGCTCCATATTGAGGTTCGTAGCCATTTTTTGCCACCCAGTCCTTAGCTTTATCAGTTATTTCCAGCACGAGATTTTTCTCACCAAATGTTTCAACCAGCTTGTTGAGTTGTAAGTCTACAATTTTTCGTATTTCTTCCTTGGTAAGAGGAGTAAACATGACTACTTCATCAATACGGTTCAGAAATTCCGGCCGTATGGTTTGTTTCAACACTTCTACTACCTCTTCTTTGGTTTGTTCCAGTATTTCCTCTTTGTTCTTACCATCTATCTTTTGAAGGTTTTCCTGTATAACGTACGAACCAATGTTGGAGGTCATAATGATGATAGTATTTTTAAAATTGGCAGTACGCCCTTTGTTATCTGTCAGGCGGCCTTCATCAAGAACCTGTAACAGTATGTTGAACGCATCCGGGTGAGCTTTTTCTATTTCGTCTAAAAGTACTACACTATAAGGTTTTCTTCTTACAGCTTCGGTAAGCTGCCCGCCTTCATCGTACCCCACATATCCCGGAGGCGCTCCTACAAGACGGGAAACGGCGTGTCGTTCCTGGTATTCTGACATATCTATACGGGTCATCATTTGTTCGTTGTTAAAAAGGAATTCTGCCAGGGCTTTTGCCAGTTCTGTTTTTCCAACACCGGTAGTACCCATGAAAATAAATGAACCAATAGGCTTGGATTCATCCTGTAAGCCTGCGCGGCTGCGGCGTATGGCATTCGAAATGGCAGAAATAGCTTCTTCCTGGCCTATTACCCGTTTATGGAGTTCTTCTTCCATTTTCAGTAGCTTTTCCCGTTCACTCTGTAGCATTTTGTTTACCGGAACACCTGTCCATTTCGAAATGATCATGGCTATATCGTCAGCGCCAACTTCTTCACGGATCATTTTGCTGTCGGCCTGAAGTGTATTTAACTTTTCTGTAAGTTTAGCTATCTCTTTTTCAGCGTCTTTTATTTTTCCATATCGCAGTTCAGCTACTTTTCCGTAGTCGCCTTGTCTTTCAGCATTTTCGGCTTCAAGTTTAAAGTTTTCAATGGCCTGCTTTTGCGCCTGTATGTTGCTTACCACTTCTTTTTCAGACTGCCATTTGGCGCGCAGTGTATTACGTTCATCGGTAAGGTTGGCAAGTTCAGCTTCAATTCCTTTAAGGCTTGTCTGGTCTTTTTCTCTCTTTACAGCCTCACGTTCTATTTCCAGTTGGCGTATCCTGCGTTCTATCTCATCCAGTTCCTGGGGCAGTGAATCCATTTCGAGACGCAGCATAGAAGCGGCTTCATCTATAAGGTCGATAGCTTTATCGGGTAAAAACCGTTCTGTGATATAACGTTGCGATAATTCAACGGCTGCTATGATAGCCTCGTCCTTTATCTGCACTTTATGGTGTGTTTCGTATTTTTCCTGCAAACCGCGAAGTATGGAAATAGCGCTTTGTGTGTCTGGTTCGTCCACAACAACAGTTTGGAAGCGTCTTTCAAGCGCTTTATCTTTTTCAAAATACTTTTGATACTCATCCATTGTCGTTGCTCCAACAGCACGCAATTCTCCACGTGCAAGTGCGGGTTTTAGTATATTTGCGGCATCCATGGCCCCGTCTGATTTGCCTGCACCTACCAGTGTATGGATCTCATCAATAAACAGGATGATTTCACCATTGGAGGCTATTACTTCTTTAACAACTGCTTTTAATCTTTCTTCAAACTCCCCCTTGTATTTGGCCCCGGCAACCAGTGCTCCCATGTCTAGAGAATATACTTGTTTCGATTTCAAATTTTCAGGTACATCACCATGTACAATACGTTGGGCAAGGCCTTCAGCAATGGCTGTTTTTCCTACTCCCGGCTCACCAATAAGGATTGGATTGTTTTTTGTACGACGGGAAAGTATTTGCAGTAATCGCCAAATCTCGTCGTCACGCCCTATTACAGGATCCAGTTTGCCGCTACTGGCACGTTCGTTTAAGTTTATGGCGAAGCGGTTGAGCGAATTAAAGGTGTCTTCAGCAGTCTGGCTATCTACTTTTGATCCTTTGCGCAATTCCTGTATGGCCTGCATAAGGTTTTTCTCCGTGATATCATTATCTTTTAACACCTGGCTTACAGTATCCCCTGAAGCAAGAATCCCTAACAGAATATGTTCAACAGAAACATATTGATCGCCCAGGTTTTTAGCATAGTCCAGTGATTTTTGGAGTGAGGCATTGGCTTCAGAAGACAAATATTCTTCGCCACCGGTAACTTTCGGATAGGATTCCAGTATTTTATCCATTACCTGTAACAGGTTTTTCGTGTTTACACCCAGTTTGTTAAACAAAAAATTGGTAATATTTTCACCCTGGCTAAAAAGGCCTTTCATCAGGTGTGCATTCTCTACAGCCTGGTGCTTAAACCCTTTGGCAATAATAAACGCCTGTTGAATGGCTTCCTGCGCTTTTATTGTAAAATTATTCAGATTCATCTTTTTTACTCTTAGTGTTTAACATCACTAAAGATAATCAAAAGATTTGCCAATCGCTTTAAAGTTTAAATTTAAGACAAAATGGCGGGGAGTCATTTGTGTTGCAGGGCATAATGACAGGATGGCGTTTAATGGATAATGTAAAATGTACAATGGATAATGAATAATGTGGATAAGATGGAGGTAGGAGGGAGGGGAGTTGGAATGGAAATGAAAAAGAGGTTATCGAAACAGCATTTTTAACAAAGCTTTGAATCGATAACCTCTTTTATTTGATATTCATTTAATTCTACTTTGACACATTGGAAAATCAACCAGTTTTTGCCCTTATTCCCTAAAGGGAACTGTTTGATTTTCAGATTCTCCCTTTAGGGCGCGG
>JAFGOZ010000596.1 GCA_016926235.1 Bacteroidales bacterium
ATTGATTACTAATCTCTTGGTTCAATGCTAGCTCTTTAATACCCTTGAAAACAATGAGTTTCGGAGGATGTGCGAAACTTGAGTTATTTATTTTTCTAATTCCTCCTCATCAACTTCAAATCCTTCCTCATAAAAGAGAATTAGCTTTGCCATACTCAAAACGCATTCCGGGGACGGTTCTTCATTTGGCCATGCTGCTTTTACCATTCCGTGAGCTTCCTGCATAAGGTCAACTAACATTTCTGGTTCGCTAACAAACTGTGAACCGGCAATAGTTGCTGATAGTTTATCTACATTCATTGTCAATAAATTATTGGTTAATAAAAAATAAGATAGTGTTTAAGTTCTTTTGTGGTAGGCATAGTTACCTGATTGCCGGTTACTAATTTGAGAATTGTAGTTTTTGCAAGAATAATTTCCTCTATTACCAGATTCTTTTCTCGTAACCACTTTGCTGTTTCAATGTATTCGTTAGCCATCACTTTAAAATTTGTTCAACAAAGACATGAGTAGTGTTCAATACATTTGCACTGTCTCTTTCTTTCCCGTCACGTATAAAAACACCATCAAACATTAAAGCTTGATAATTAGCCCTGCTTGTATAAAAGGTACAACAACGGCCATCTATATAAATGAGACATTCAATGATTTTTTCATCCTCTTCATGTGGCCCTATTACGTCAATTTGTAGTTTCCTTTGTTTCATCTTATTCCATATTTAAAGCTTCCTGAATACTGTTGTTAAAGTCACGTTGGAACCTGTTTAGCCTATCCGCTTTCAGCACAACGGTTCGATAGAAGTCAGATTTTTTAGTAATTTCAATGATTTTCTTATCCTGTTCCCTGGACCATTGTCGCAACTCTGATATTTGTTCGGGATATTCCTCAACGGCCTTTCTGATACACATATCTATCAGACCGGTTTTGGTTAAAGTACCGGTTGGTGATTCACCGGAGAACATCTCAATCCCTTTATCAATTAGCTTTTCAGTCTCCGCAGTATAGTAGTAAGTGGTTTTCTTTTTCTCACACATAATCAATTCTTTTTTTAACGTCATTTATCAGCTGTCCAGGAAAAGATCTCCATCCGGATTCTCATTTTTTGACATCATTTTTGATGCTTCCGGATTGCTCGAGGTGAGACCGGTCGGATTTTTTGACGTCATTTTGCAGTCTCATGGATTGAAGCTGGGGCAGATCTGGTTTTGTCCTGGTTGACTTTTGCCGTCGTTTGTTGTTCTTTTGTAAATAGAGGAGATACCGTGGACGTTTCCACTGGTATCTCACTCCGGTTGCTGTATTTCTTATCTACTCATCGGTAGTTTCCTCTTCTTTCGGTTCGGGAAACATCGCATTGGCTACGGCTTTTCCTAATTTGATTGCCTTTTTTGCAACATCATTAGGACTGTCGGCCAATACACTATTGCCGGCCAAAATGCCCTGAATAGCATGAGCGGTAAATAATACCTCTGCCTCTTCGCGAGGGGTGAAAATTGTTTGATCTTCCATGATTAAAAAAATTAAGAATTGATTAAAAAATGATAGGCTACCTGAAAAAAGAATATCAGAGCCGTTCCATAAAAGACTTTCTGGAATGTTCCATGAACTTTTTTGTAGATTGAAGTTTCAGGATTAAAGAAATCCAACATAAATTCCTTAAGTTTGTCATGTTTTTGCATAGTGAATCTATTTTAGTTAAACATTAGTGGATTCGCTTTGGAACAAGGGAGTGGTCGCGCACTCCCTTTTGTTTTTTATACCGCTGCCTGTGCCGGAGCCTTAATTCGTCCATACGCTGACATTCTTCTTAGCTCCTGACCGGTTCTTGTATCATAAAAGACGGCAGCATTGAAACGGTTTCCATATTCAATAACCAGTATTCGATAACTCATCGCTCCAATGGTGTAGTCATTATTGCCATCCTCCTCATTTAACTTGGAGTAATGGTCACGTCTGCGGTTATTCTCATCGAATACTACAAGTTTGATTTTGCTCTTATTAAAGTCGTTGGTAGTAAACCGGGAAATTTCAGTATCAGCATGGTTGTCAAAAAAGATCGCCATATTGAATTTGAAATTGAGATACTTTTTCAATATGCGTTCTTTCATAGCAGTAACCGTGTAGTCAATGCCCTGCTTATCATCCCGGAGAAAAGAATGGAATACCAAAGGATTGTTCCCTTTGTCGTAAACCAGCAACTTTACACGGCTGGCTTCTTTGTCGAAATTGCGTTTTTTCTGTTTTTGCATAGCTTTATGAATTATCGCACATAGCGGTTATTACTAAAAATCAAGAATTTATTTGTCGACTGACTGCCTCCACAAAATTGTGAGTGAGGTTTGGAATCTTTGACTGTACTTCTTTCATGGTTTGTCGGAATGTGAAAAGAGAGGGATTATCTTTCACCCTGTCAATGGCCTGTTGTAGAAGTTGTTTCTCCAATAGCTTTTGGCCGTTGACTATCCGGCTTTTGGCTTTTCGGGCCTCATTGGCTCTGTGCTTATGGTACCAGGTGTAGGTAGCTGCAAATCCTTTTTTGTTGTGAATATCCAGATAATGAACCGGATAAATATTTGAGAAGTCGAAATTGTGCTTTTGAATGTAATCAGCAGCCTTAGCAACACGCCAAGAATAACATTTCATCATGTGTTCCCCGTGTTCCTGGTCGCGTAGGGTAGAAAAATAGACTTTTTCAATGTAGTTAACAGCCTGCCGGGCTTCTCCCTGATAAATATTGTGATCTTTGAAGAGCAAACGCACCATAAGTGCATATAATTCAAGGGCAAACATCCGCTTTAAATCTGCCACTTTGTCACGGTTTCGGGGAGCAGGAAAGTTATCAACAGGCTCCAATTTTCGCGCGGAACCTCTTTGTTTGCGTTTGTTCGGGTTGTTTACGTGAGTTTCGGCATTTTTTTCCGGGATTTCGGTAGAATTTTCTTGCATTTCACCCCCCCGGTCATTTAGCTTAGGGGTTGCCTCGGGTAAAGTTATGTTCGGGTTTGTTCGTGTTGATTCGTCACGCTCATGCGTGACACCTTTTTCAACATTCTGAACATCCATTATTTGATTATTTCTTTGGTCGGGTAAAGTAACAGTACCCGATACACCTATGCAATTTGCACTTTTTTTGTCGCGGAGCGCCTGTATTTCCGTTTCGCTCAAAAATGGGGAGGTGGGTTGAAAATCGGGGTTGAAGCGGTCATAAATCAACATAAGATCAGGATTTATCAACACATTATTTCGGCCTCCCTTATTGATATTGTGTTTATCAAAATCCTCCTGTTTGACCAAAATTGCACCAGCATCAGCCAACCGCTTTTTATATCTTTTAATTGTGTCGGGAGAGCGCCTTATTTCATTAGCAAGCACAAAACGGTTCAGATTAACCTTCACATAAGAACCAGGCTTAATCTCAGTCAATCCATCTTCTTTTAACAGCTTTGAATCGCGCTCAACAACAATGTGAGCATAAAAGACCAGTTCCAACAACATCTGCTTATGAGGTGCTTTTAATTGGTCACGGCTGGGCTTCCCATCATTGTAACGGGTGAAAAAATTGTCGATTAACTTCTTGTACTCGCGCTTATGCCCGTTTCTTATACGGACTTCCGGATACGCGATTTCAACTACTTCTGTACTCATATTCTATATTTGTTGTAAATGTGGAACAGTCCGCAATGTTACTTGCGTCCTGTTCCTCCATTTAGCTTAAGGGGTCTATTTTATTACTCCAATTTGTGTGTGCCAACCATATTTGCGCATCTCAAGAGTTAGTTTAAATACTTCTTTATTTGTTCTCTCTCTCGGAATTGCTACTATTTGTTGTTCACGATGAATGCAGGCACCATGTCCTTCGAGTTGATAAAGCATCCAGTCAACTTCATTGCACGTGCAATCAGCCTGCAACGAGCCATCAACATTTCGTTGCAGGCTTGTTGCTCCGGTTACTGTGCGTTCATTATCAACTATTTTCATGCTCTATCTGTGTTTTATTCAGTTATCACTTCTTTATCATCCGAACCAAAAAGAAAAGCGCACCACGGCTTTTGCCATAATGCGCTTATACTGGTATTATTTGCTATTTTTGAAAACCCACACCGGGATTGCAGTCCCATGTTGGTGTGGGTTTCGTCAACAAAAAAACTTTTATTTATGTTTACTGATTCACAGTTAGAAAAAGCAAATTGCATTTTGTCTGAAATCCATTCAACCGGAGATGTCCACAACTTAATTGAATTTGATTCATTATTTAAAGATGAAATTGAAAAAGCAGGTGATAAAGAAATAAATGTAAGACGTGAAATACACTTTGTCACAGCTTGTCTAAGACAAGACTTCAAACTCATTCGTACAATATTTCTTGATGAAAAGTACGGCAATGAGAAATATACGGCATTGACTAAAGACGGAATTGAAGCCTTAGAGAAGGGGCTCTCCAAATACTTAAAATCATTAGAAAAAGAAAAAAACCGAGATATTATTATCAAGTATGTTTCCTTCTTCGGGGCAATTGTCGCTCTGGTTATTTCACTTTCAAATCTCATTAGAACCTCACTATTGTCTATATTATCATTGTGATGATTGAGAGAATTATAGATAGAACTACACAAATAATTGTAATCAGCTCAATAGGCTTTTTGGCCAGGTATGACATAAAATCAATAAATTCAGCTATAATTTTTCTCATTTTTCTATCATTTCGGTCACCAATTCGGTTACCTGTTTTTTACCGTTTGTTGCAGGCTCGTTGCAGGCTCGTTGCTCGTCCACCAACATTTTGTTGATGGGTAGTTGCTCGTTGACCTTCAATATTTTGCGCTTTTTGATAACCTGCTGCCATTAACACCTTCGTTGATGGCTCGTTGCAGGCTCGTTGATGGTTATTTTATAGCAAAATAGTTGCATTCCTTAAATCAAATGATTATTTTTGCTCATATAAATCATTCAAATGATTATTTTTTATGAATGCAATGATAGCGCATTGATTATTGTTTTCCAAATTTTTCACCAATAAAAAATTCATTCGATTATGAACACATTTGGAGAAAGACTAAAACACCTAATTAAAACGTCTGATTTAAAGACTATTAAACATTTTGCAGACAAAACCGGACTTCATCCTGTTTCTGTTTCTAATATCATAAGAGGTGAACGCAATCCCTCTTTTGATGCAATTACATCATGTTTAAATGTTTTCTCAGACGAAGAAGTGCTTTGGCTTATTACAGGTAAAGACCGTGCGTCTAAGATTGAGCTTGAAAACAAGCAACTTAAAGAGAAAGTAGTTTTCTATGAGCGGAAGTTAAGATCAGCGGTAAAGTCCTTCAGTAACCGAATGAATCCTCAGCAAACTATTCCATTTGATAACCCCAAAATG
>JAFGOZ010000597.1 GCA_016926235.1 Bacteroidales bacterium
ACAATTTTTAACTGGATTAATATGGGTAGATCTAGCTTAAATTGTGCTACCTGAAAAAATGAGGGTTTTTCACGGTTAACTAATTATAATTTAATGCTTCCTTTGTACTAACCGGTTCAATATATTCATCAATAAGATCAGGATATTTTACCATGTTCTTTAAAAGCTCAAATGCATAAAGAAGGTTTTTTTCTGCCTTTTCCGTTATCCCCTCCTTCAATTCCCATTCATATCCTTTAATATGCACTAAATACGCCTCTGGTTTTCGATCATAAATCTCATTACATAAATGAAGTACAAATCCCGGTGAAACAGAATGCATCGTAAAATCCATCTTTGCTGACATATCCAATTTTGAGATATAAAAATCCTTTATCTCTTCCATCGAAGCATCAATAAATATTACAATATCACTGTTTGATATTTCAGCAGCATCCTCAATATTGAGCTGATAGTTAGAGTCAAAACGAACATTATTAAGGCTTTTTTCTTTTACCCATTCTTCAAGCAGTTCTGTGCACCTCACTCCCAAGCCATCATCCTGGCGGCCCGGATTTCCGTACCCGTAAACAAATATTCGTTTTTTACCTTTCACTATTATCGGCGCTTACTTTCAATCAATTGATTATTTGCATCATATAATGAAACCTCAAGAGGCATGCGGCCTAATGCATGTGTTGCACAACTTAAACAAGGATCGTAAGCCCTGATGGCTACCTCAACAGCATTCATCATACCTTCGGTTATTTCATCCTGGCCATTCATAAAATCTTTTGCCACCAAATTAACAGCCACATTCATAGGTTCATTGTTATTGGTTGTAGACACAATAAGATTAGCCATTTCAATCTGATCTTTATCATTAATCCTGTAATGGTGAAACAAAGTGCCACGAGGAGCTTCAATTAAACCAACTCCTTCATTAACTTTTTTACCTTTAGTTAATCTTTCTCCTTTCATCAGGTCAGGATCATTCAATAATTCCTTCATCATTTCAGCAGAGTGAAGCAGCTCAATCAAACGGGCCCAATGCATATGCATTGACATATTATTAGGTTTACCATTTGTATAAGCTTTAAAAATTTCAAACTCTTTTTGTGCTAATGGTGTAGGAATAAATTCAGCAGTATTCAAACGAGCTAAAGGTCCTACCCTGTACCATCCGGTTTGCTTACCATGATCCAACAGGAATGGAAATTTCATGTAGCTCCAGGAGCGAACTTCTTCTCCAATATATTTCATGTAATCCTGGTAATCCACGTCGTGAAGTATTTTCTTTCCCTCAGCATCCACTGCACGCAATACCCCATGATATAGATCCAATGCACCATCTTTGCGTACTAAACTTAAATGGTTTGATGGAAATTGAGCAAAGCCATCAAGCATAGCCTGGTGCTCTTTGTGATATCCTTTGAAAAGTTCAATAGCAGCAATTGACCACTCAATCATTTTATCAATATTCATATCCCCTTTCAGGAAAGAATCCTTTTCCTCCTGTGTTAAATGTTTATTGATACCACCGGGTATAGCTCCCGTACCGTGAATTTTTTTACCCGCCGTTGCTTTAATCACCTCCTGACCAAATTTACGCATCATCACACCCTGAACAGCAAGATCAGGGAATTTTAATGCTACCCCAATTACGTTTCTGATTGCAGGATCAGCATCTATACCAAATAATAAATCTGGTGATACCAGGTGAAAGAAATGTAATGCATGGGACTGGAACATTTGTCCGTAATGCATCAATCTTCTCATTTTTTCTCCTGTTGGAGTAAGTCCGTCACCGGTTCCTGCACCAACTATCACATCCAATGCTTTCGCTGCAGCCAAATGGTGGCTTACAGGACAAATACCACAAAGACGTTGTACCAAAACAGGAGCCTCCCAATAGGGTCTGCCTTGCACAAAGCGTTCGAAACCTCTGAACTCAACAATATGCAACCTGGATTGAACTACTTCGTTCTTATCGTTCAGGTGAATAGTCACTTTGCCATGACCTTCGACCCTGGTTACTGGTTCTATAGTAACTTTCTTAGACATTATTTAATTCCTCCTTTAATCAAATTTTACTACCTCGTAAGGTAAATTCATTTCATTCCCGGTTACAAGTGCACTTACGGCTTCCCAGATAAGATCGGCCCTGGGGGGACAACCCGGAAGATAATAATCTATTTTTACAATTTCATGACATGGATACACCCTGTCCAAAATCATGGGTAATTCGTCATCATTAGGAACAATTTTCTCATTATTATTGTTCGCAACAGTCGGGCCACTAAGATATGCTTCTTCGATACATTCTTTCACAGGAATCCCGTTTCTCATTGCTGGCAAACCACCCATAATGGCACATTCGCCTAATGAAATCAGAATTTTACAATTTTTCCTGAACTCCTTTAGTACATGAACGTTTTCACTGTTACAGCACCCACCCTCAATAATTCCGATATCACATGGTTTAGTAAATGTTTTAATATCATCTATAGGAGATTTATTAAACTCAACTAATTCAATTAGTTGTAATATCCTTTCATCAATATCGAGGATTGACATATGGCATCCGAAACAACCTGCCAATGATGTTGTAGCTACTACTGGTTTACTCATTATTGTATTCCTCGCAATTTTATTGTTTTACATTTTCTACTTCACTACCAATAGGCGATTTGTCGAATTTACGTGCACCAATTGGTTGATAATATCCTTTTTCTTTCTTAAGAATTGAACCCACTGGGCAGTTTGCCATAGCTTTTTCTGCCATTTCATCAGTAAACTGTGATGCAAGTTCTTTGTCAATATTAATTTGCAAATTATGCCCGCGACCCTTATAGGCGAAAACGCTCTTACCATCTTCTGTTTTTATTGTACGCACACATCGTTTGCATAGTATGCAACGATTTCTGTCGATATAGATTTTAGGCGTATCAGGATCCACTTCTTTTACCGGATAGAGATATGGGAACCTCGGAACCATCATCAGGTATCTGTAAGCTAATGCTTGCAATTCGCAGTTTCCACTCTTTTCACATGCCGGACAATAGTGGTTCCCAGAAATGAAAAGAACTTCAATAATAGCTTTACGCAGATCGTGAAGATCCTGCACATCATTTTCAACTTCCATACCTTCGGAAACAGGAGTTGTACAAGCTGTCATAGGACGACCATTAACACGAACATTGCATATTCTGCATGAACCGGCAGGAATCACGTCCCTCATGTGGCATAAGTATGGTATATAAACACCATTATCTGTTGCAGCATCTAAAAGGGTTTGTCCTTCTTTGGCTACACATTCTTTACCATCTATTTTAAATTTAATAGTATTTGCCATAGTGTAATTAAATTTTTGGGGTTCTGCCAACAGCTTCGCAGGATTCTGCCACTGCAGCACTCATATCAAATTCACTTATATATTCTTCTTGCTTAACCAATACTTCGTAAACATTACGGAAGTGCTCAATACTGGTTAATATAGGATTAGCACAGGTTTGTCCCAGCCCGCAACGGTTAGCCTTCTTCATCATACTTCCCCATTTTACAAGGTCATCAATGTCACTTGCAATACCTTTGCCTCTCATAATTTTCTCCAGTTTAAATTTTAATACCGGAGTTAAATTTCTACATGGAGCGCATGATCCGCAAGATTCTTCAATGAAGAAATCAGTAAAGTTGGCCACAATTTCCAGAAGGTTACGATTGTTACCTATAATGATTATTGAACCACCAGTTGGCACATCTTCGTAGCAGATTCTACGCTTGAAGTCTTTAGGAGCAACAAGCATACCTGACGGTCCTCCAACCTGAACTGCCTGAACATCTTTAGCTCCAACCATTTCAAGCAAATCGGCAATAGATATTCCCCAGGCAACTTCGTATACACCGGGTTTTTCACAATCACCTGAAATACTTAATAATTTTGTTCCTGCTGATTCATGTGTTCCGATTGATTTAAACCAACCTGACCCCTTGACCATTATTTTTGCCACTGAACAAAGAGTTTCAACATTATTTACTACAGTTGGCATTTGCATATATCCCTTTTGTACCGGAAATGGAGGCCTGTTTCTGGGTTCGCCTCTTTTGCCTTCAGCTGATTCGATGAGCGCTGATTCCTCACCACAAATATATGCACCGGCACCTAATTGTATGCGAATATCAAAATCAAAACCTTGTTTACCGGCTATATTTTTCCCTAAAAGATTTTTATTACGAAAATCCTGTAATACCTTCTCAAGATAATCTTTTAAATATTTATATTCATATCTTAAATAGAGAATACCTTCTTTCGCTTCCAAAGCATAACCTGCAATGATCATACCTTCAAAAAGCAGTCCCGGGATTTCTGTAAGTATAGCTCTTTCCTTGAATGTTCCAGGTTCTCCCTCATCTGCATTGCATACAAGGTATGCTGTTTTATCTCCTTTTGCCCGACGACAAAAACCCCATTTCATACCTGTTGGGAAACCAGCACCGCCCCTCCCACGGATATTGGAATCGATAACTTCGAAGACAACATCACCCGGAGCAACTGAAACAGCTTTTTTAATCCCTGCACCTTCTTCGTAATCGGAGAATAATACAGCTCCTTTCATCTCAATGTTGTTATTTACCATGGCTTTCACCAACGCATCAGCATTCTTGCCGTCACCGAAAGATGTTACCATCTGATCAACAGATTTTCCTTCTTTCATGGCTTTTACTATAGTTTTGACTTTGTCTGTAGTAAGGCTGGTGAATACTTTACCATTAATTATGGCGGCTGGTTCCTGGTCATTCATACCAATACATGCGGTATTAAAAAGACCAATAGTACCATCGGCAGTTACTTTACCGAATGAAATTCCAATCTCTTCTTCAAATGCTTTGGCAATTTTTGCCCTTCCCATCATATTTGCTACAGCGCTGTCATTCAGGTATATACTATATTTACCTGAAGGTTTGCTGTTAAAAAAGTGATAGAAAGAAAGCGTCTGTTCAACATCCACAGTTGATATTTTCAACTGGCTGGCAATATCTTTGATCATATCTTTCGATACATGACCGCTTTCAGCCTGGATATCCAATAAAATATCCATCAAGCGGGACTTATCGTTCTGATATTTGCCAGTTACATTTTGTACTGTCTGTCCCATATGCTATTCTTACTGTTTGTGTGTTATTAAGATAGTTCTCTTTATTGTGAAAAATTTCACAGCCCAAATTTACTTCGTTTATTTGTCTCTGCAAAAAATATAAGAAATTTAGAACGATTTCAAACTAGAGTAGACAAATTTAATAATTTATTGATTTAATGATATTTATTAAATCAAAATAATTAATCCTTATTTTAAATTAATATAAATAAGCTGTAACTACCCAGGTATATCAATAATCCCGTAAGAGATTGAACGTGAATAGCCACAGGTTTTACCTGTGGTTTATAAAAGAAATGCGTCTTCCAAACCCTGAAAGGGTTTAACAGTTTAATATTCAAGCCATTCAGGCTTTTTTGCATTACGGTATATATACCACCGATTCCATCGTCGGTTATTCATATTTAAGCCCTATGGGCTTATTTTTGTGTGCGCATAAGCTTTTAATATACCTGAGTAGTTACAATAAGCTGGTAAAAAATCTGGGATACACAATTACTTCTATTACATACCAGTGAACAACTTCCTTATATAATTCATAAAATAAATTTTGAAATTTAATTAGATATTTAGATATTTGTCTAAATATAAAAATATAATGAATAATATTTTTAAGGCATTAAACGACCCTGTAAGAAGACAAATTATTGAGCTCCTTAGGGATGGAGATAAAAATGTAGGGGAAATCTTCGAAAACTTTACTGTTACAATGCCAACATTATCCCATCACCTGGATATACTTAAAAGAGCTGATTTGTTAACAAGTGAAAAAAAAGGACAATTTGTTTATTATTCATTGAATTTGACTGTTTTAGATGATGTTATACATTGGTTACTTCAAATAAAAAACAAATAAAATGAAACATCCATGATAAATCTTCTAACACGCACGAGCATGATTATAAATGAAAATCATCCGCTTAAGTCAGAGCTTCGTGG
>JAFGOZ010000598.1 GCA_016926235.1 Bacteroidales bacterium
CTCTTCTTATTTTCCATGATTTTTATAAAGTGTTAAGTAAAAAAAGTGCCTGAATGGTCTTTCTTACTATTATGTCAAAGAGCGAAATATTGGAAACACTTTATTTCTTCCTGGTTCATAATAACGAACCTGCTCCTATGAAAATGCCTGTCTTTTTGCTCTGCTCGGTATTACAAGTTTATTTTACTCCAACTTCAGGAAAAACTTCAAATTTATATTGTAGTCCTATAAAAATAACTCGAATATCAAGAGGGTTATAAGTCAACATAAATATCTCCCAATGAGATTTTTTTAATCGTAAATATGTCCCAATTTTTAGGACAAAATTTATATTTCTTTCAACAATAGTATGGATAAAAAAGGTATAATTAAGACCTAAATCCAAACCCCAACTTACTTCTTTTTTTTTAATAAAAGCAAATAAGAATCCAGCAGTTACTGAGATATCAATAAAGTAATCACTAAAAGGCCACATATTCATTCCCAGACCTAAACCTATATCGACGTAGGAGTTTTCTTTTTCAGCATTTAATAATAACTCTACATAACCTGAATATATTTCATGTTTTGTTTCAATATCTGGATATATGGAATTATAATCATGTAAGAAAAGTATATTCACTCCAATGTATTTATAGGGAAAAAGTTTGGCATATGAGTTAATATAAATAAAAAAAATAAATATAAATATTAAAAATAATTTTCTTAAAAACATCAAATTACCCTCTCATTTATATTCCTAATAAGAAATAAATAATTTGCGGAATTTTTTCTCAATTTCACAATAACGAATTTTGTCCTCTGAAATCTTATTTTTTTTATTCAGGTATCTTTTTCAGAATAAGATTACGAATTTTGACTTACGAAGTTTATTCCATGAGGAAGCAAAAAAGAACCGAATTCAGGAGAATAAAAAGGCGATTTGTCCGGATTGTTCACCGGTTTAATCCATGTTTTCCAGGATTTTTATAAAGTGGTATGTAAAGAAAGTGCCTGAATGGTCTTTCTTACTATTATGTCAAAGAGCGAAATATTGGAAACACTTTATTTTCTCCTGGTTCGTAATAACGAACCTGCTCCTGTGAAAATGCTTGTGATTTTGCTAGGCTACTTTTGCTTAAACCTTTTAATTTCATCATAAAAATCATTTATCTCTATTTCTTGAACTCCTTCATTGTTTACATCTAAAACATCTGCAATAATTACCTTTTGTTTTTCTCCGTCAATAGTAATCTCAAATCTATTAAATTCAAAATGTTTAATAATAGGTGGAGTTCCATTCTTCCAATCGTCTAGTGCTTTATTTATTAAATTATATACATAATCAATACATTCAATAATTAAAAATTGCTGTAATAATGTATCACTCATAATGACTCCTTAAAATGGAAATGCGGTCTGTATAATCCCATTTCGAACAAATACTCGTATTGAACTTGCTGCATCTCCTGCTATATTACTTCCAATTGTCATACTCAAATTATATTCTATCATAAAAGCATTTGTGCCTGTTTGTGTAACATCACCATATCGCAAAGCATTATCTACATAACCCATTATATTTCGTACTGTTGTACCTTGTGCATACCGACTAACATTTTCAAAGCCTGAATTTGGTGAATGTCTATACCAAATATGCTCCATAGTATTCATTAATCCGCCATGTCGATAATTAGAAACACCCCAAACAGCATCAATTTGTTTCGGGGCAGGAAGTAATTTTTGTCCCACACCTGTAGAATTACCAGTTGGATTACCCGTCCGATTTATAGCAGGCCAATTCCCATTCCTTCCTACATCAACCTTAACATTTTGCGGCATGTAACTCTTTACTGCATTATAAACACCATATCCTATTGCCGCAAGTTCAGCAGCAAGGAATACTCCTTTAAATATGCGCTCTTCAACAGTATATTTATAACCGGACCATAATTGTCTGCCGGAAAATACTTCCCAGATTCTTTGTCCCGTCCCAAACACCGGGATGAAATTGGTGAAAGCTGCAAGGTTTGTTGCTTCTGTTACTCTTTTATATCCTTTCGAATATACCGCACTTTCATATACTTCCAACTTTTCTATATGATTATTAATTTCAAGTATTAAATCTTTCTGTTCTAAACTTAATTTACTGTAATCATATCCTACACTATCTACTATTTGAGCACGCAATTCGTAAAGCGCAGAATATTCATATTGCATGCCTTGAAAGAACATATAGAATGCTGCAAATTCCTGATCACTAATTTCAAAACCCAGATCATATGTTGATCCTGCTTTTCTTGCATTTATTTGGATTTCTCTTTGCGTTTTCTTTCCTGCTTTTTTTGCTTCTTCTTCCTGTTCTTCCGTTAGTAATCCTGTAGGATCAATCATCACCAGCGGGTTATTCGCACAATAAGCATACCAGTTCACCCCATCCTTCACCGGGTCGACGCTGATAAAACGGCCTGTCTCCGCATCGTACCATCGCGCATTGAAGTAATACAGACCCGTCTCTTCATCCCGATCCTTGCCGGTAAATTTTGATTGTAGATGCATTATCCCGATCTCGCCGCTGCTCTCACCAAACGGCGTCAACTCATTCTGCCATACTACCTGCCCGCTTTCATCTGTCACCATCTCGGTTGTACCTAAATGGTTGGTTATATAATAGTAGGTCTTTTCATCTGATCCTTCATTGTTGCCCGTTACCAGGATAAACATCTTACCGGCAACATATATGTATTGCTCGTATGCTTCTTCCGTTTCTTTCAATAGTACATTCCCGTCTGTTCCGAATGCATACCAGGTGGTACCGAGTTCTGTACTTTCTGTCTTTATCCGCCGGTTAAGTGCATCATAAGTGTATGTGGCAACAAGACTTACATTATCCGTTCCGCTTTCACTTTGCCGGACTGCAATCAGCCTGTTAAGCACATCGTACTCGTATTCCCGGTATTCCCCTTCATCATTGTCAAAGATCAATTCTTCACCAACAATTGTAAATAGTTTTCCCTTTGCTGTCAAGTTTCCGTTTGCATCATAGGTGTACCCATAGGTTGCGTCTGTTTTCAGACGGTCTGAGTTTTCATAATAGGTATAGACCGCTTCTTCTTTTTCTTCCAGGGTAATGGTACTTGCAAGCCGGTTTCCCGTTTCATCATAGGTGTAAGATTCCTGTCTCCAGTCCACAAGATAGCAAACCTTGATTATTTTTTCCTTGCTGTTTCTTACCGTAGATACATCAGTTGGGTTTTCCTCTTCATCCAGATCATTGAAATGGCAGTGGAGTTTGATAAACCTCCCTTTTACCGGTATACGGAAAAGTATTTCCAGGGTACCGTCTTCCTTTTCATGTAATATCCAGTCGTCACATGGCTCATATGCCCGGGTTGTGTTCGTTATGGCTGTATAGACTTTCAGGGTTTTTGCTTTAAGCCGGTGCCCTGCTGCTTC
>JAFGOZ010000070.1 GCA_016926235.1 Bacteroidales bacterium
AAGTTGACTGGCGGTTTACTACTAATGATGCACGGATTAAATTGAAACGACTTTATCCAACTTTATTAACTTGACATGACACTAGAACGATGGATAAATGATAAATGTGGTGTATATTCAATATTTTTATAATAAAATTTTTCGTTATTCGAAATATAAATGCTTCCTTTGTTATTTGAAGATGTGAGGGATGAATCATTTATTGTGATAACATCATATTCAACAATGTCAAATACTCCATCATAGCCAAGGACTTTGTTATAAAAATCATCCCATGTTGCACAATATTTTATTAATTCAGTATCATAAAAATCTGTATTTATTAAACTAATATCAAAACCAGATGGGTCATTGAAATATACATGTTCACTATCAAAACCTAAAACGACAATTGTATGCCCTGTATCTGCTTCTACACTTGCATCTACTACACCTGAAAACCATATTGGTTCATCTTGACTGATTTTTTCAATAATATAGTTTTTAGTAGAATAAATTCCTGTCCATAAAAAATTATGTAATTCGACTGTAACAACGCTCCTTTTTTCAAATTCTACTCCTATTTCATTTTCTATAAACGGAATATAAGCATCAGCAATAACATCTTGATCACTTTTTATATTTAAATATTTTCCTATATCAGTAATAGAGTATTTAATATTCCAATACTTCAAAATCATCGACATTGATGCTGCATGGCACCAACCAGATTTACTTTGCGTGTAATAGGGAACATCGAGAATTATTCCATCAACCATTTCAGTAGAAAAAGAAAACGAGAAATTATCAATAGCAGGACCTTCTGAAGTATTGTTCTTATTTCCATCCAAAGTATTACCTGATAAATCTGTAATATCAGTAGTTAAAAGACAATTATATGTTTCACCATATATCAAATCATCATCAGTGGTAAATTTATAAGTAGTTGGGGTTACTTGTGAAATAGTACCTGGTATTTCATTTGAATTGAGCAATAATTTGAAATTATCTGAATCAACAATTGTTGATTCATCAATATCTTCACTAAATTCAACAAATATATCATGATGATCTTGATCTACAGGCCAATCAGATTGCTCATCTGCAGGAGTGGTAGATATTACTTGAGGTGGGGTAGCGTCACCCTGTACATCAAACCAGACATCCCAATTCCATAAACTTGTCTGGTGCCAAGTACTATTATAATATATTTCAACTTTGCCCCTGATGTACATTCGTTGACCACCCCAGTTTGAAGGGATGGTATAAGGAAATGAAAATGGAAGTTCAGCGCCTGGCCCTAATGTATTGGTTTGTTGTTGTGTTTCATCATATGGACTGGATTGGGATAGATCAATATCCAATGTAACACGCATTGGATGGGCTGCTGATGTTATCCCATTCTTTACATTGATACGTACATCAAAAGAAGAACCTGCCATCAAAGTTGAAGATGGATCAACTATAGCACTGTTTTGATAACCGCAGATATAATCAATATAATCGATTTCACGTGTTATTGTCTTTGATATGGTTGAATTGCTTACTATCGTAACTGTACCCATTCCCCAGGCTTCTCTGGTTTCGTCGGCTGTTTGATGATTATGAAATTCGTAATTATGATTACCAAAGGGGATATCATAAAATGTATACAAACCAGATGTGTTTGTAACACCATCCCAATAGGTTTGCATGTCCAAGCTGTATAATTTGATGTAGGCATTACTTGCCACTGAGCCAAATTCATTTTTGACTAAAAAGGTGACATTGCCCTTATTAAAAGTTGTTGCCTGAGCAGTATTACTTCTTTCTGATAAAAATGATCCTTTAAATGCAATTATAGAATAATATCTGGTTAATCCCGGGGTTAATGTGTTATCTGTATATGAAGTATTGTTTGAATTTACTTCACCAATTTTAAGCCAATTGTTTCCATCAGAACTGCGATGAATATAAAATCCTTCTTCATTATTGACGCCACTCGAATTATCCTGCCAACTGAGTTGAATGGCTGTTTCGGAAATTCCAGTTGCATGTAAATTTGAGGGTGTTCCTAATTTTACTAAAACTGATTGCGTATTACTCCAACTGCTGCTATATGAACCATTTTTGGCTCTTACACGACAGTAATGAGTACCAAGTGTCTGTTCTAATATATTATAACTATTACTTGAGGTAGTAAAAGATGAATTTGTGTCACATTGAAGTTCGTATGAAGTTGCGGATTGAACATTTGACCAACTTGCAGTGAAATTACCATTATAACTTGGATTTGGTGAGATACTGTACAATGAAGGAGAAGAAATATTCACAAATAATTCATTTGATTTTTCAAGAGTATCAAAATATGGTCCGGACATACCACCATCTTTGATACTATAACCAACTGTGTAATTTCCAGGTGCTATATACGGTTCGATATGAAAAGTCCTTGTTTGTGTAGAATAGTTACTTGGGACATTTACAGTCGTGTCATTATTCGTATCAGAAATCCAATCTCCACCACTACTTGGCCTAATAGAACAACCCAATCCGGTTAAAATGCTGCTGGAATTTGGATTATAAATGCGATAATTAACAGTTATATTTTGACCTGCAAACTGAGATGAAGGACTGACGTAACAACTTTCATTGATTAACTGAAGATCTTGTTGAACTAGGGTCTTTTTTAACTCTATATCATCTACATATGCACCTTCAAAAGTACTACTGCCATCACTTGTAAAATAAAATGCAATCCAAACCTGGGATTGGCCTGTTAGATTACCCAATGTTGGTACATTTGTTAAATCAAAAGTTTTGCTCTTCCAACCACCAGAATTACCACTTACTTGATAACCGTAAAAATTTGTACCGTTTGTTGAAGCCAGCCATTTAAAATAATCATAATTGCTTTCTGAAATGTTATAATAATAAAAAAACAATTGTGCATCTGTTGCGTTGCTTAAATCGAATGGTCCATAAATCATGCGTGCCTTCATATTATTTCTATAATTACTACTTGGTGTTGATGATTGAGTTCCCCTATCTGCACACCATGCACTACGTGCTCCCCCATAACTTCTATAAGTTAAATCATCCCAAAATGCGTCTGTATAACCACTTATTGCATGGGCATCCCATATTCCATTTGGAAATGTATATTCAAAATTTTCACTCATAATTAATTCTTCTGAAGAAGCATTAGGTAGTGGTAATTCGGATTTTTCCATATTTATGTTTTCATCATTATCACTTCTATTTTTATTAACATTATCATCAATTATTATTTCTTGGGAAGAAATTTCAAGTATTTCATTTTGTATTAATCCCTTTTCCTGGCACCAGGAATAATTAAATTTAAAAAATTGTCAGGGGGCACATAAAATGTACCACCTGAGGGCACTACAAAGTGTACCACCTTTAAACCAAAAAATTAATAGATTCTCCTGT
>JAFGOZ010000599.1 GCA_016926235.1 Bacteroidales bacterium
CCAGTACGGCACCAACTTCATCGCCGTGATGCCCACCAACCTCTACGGTCCCAACGACAACTTCGACCTGGAGAAATCCCACGTCCTTCCCGCCATCCTGCGGAAGATCCACCTGGGGAAATGCCTGGAAAGCGGCGACTGGGACAGCATCCGGAAGGACCTCAACACCAATCCCATCGAAGGGATCAACGGAAGCAGTCCGGAGAAAGAGATCCTCAACATCCTGTACATGTACGGGGTTTCGATCGCGAACAACAAGGCTTCCGTGGAGATCTGGGGCACCGGAAAACCCATGCGGGAATTCATGTACTCGGAAGACATGGCCGCCGCATGCGTCTTCATGATGGAGAATGTGGATATCCGGCAGATCAACAGCTTCTCACCCAAGGACCTTCCAAAAGACGAGCCCCGCAAGATCCACTTCGTGAACATCGGCACCGGCATCGAGATCACCATTAAGGACCTTGCGGAAGAGATAAAGGACAAACTGGGCTACCGGGGATCGATCTATTTCAACACCGACAAACCCGACGGCCCGCCACGAAAACTGACCAATGTAAACCTCCTGCACAAGCTGGGATACAGACACTCCGTCGACCTGGACCAGGGCATTGAATTGATGTATAATGCCTATCTTAGCAAGCAGAATTGACAAAACCTGAAATACGAACCACACCTGCCGCACGCAGGTTAAACCCGAACCTCATGAAGGCCCTGGTAAAACTGGCAACAACCATCATTGTTGCCATTGTCATATTTGGAAGCTGCACCTCCCAGAAAGAACTCATGTACCTCTCCAACCTGGACACCACCACCGTCCAGCAGTTCTACCCCATGATCCGCCCCGACTACAGGGTGCAGTACCAGGATATTTTGTATGTGAATTTCTTTACAATGAATCAGGAGATGAATGATTTGTTGAATCCGGGGGGAGGATCACGAACTTCTTCCTATCTATTCAGGGATGAGAGCTCAACTTATATTTATGGTTACACGGTGAGTGATTCGGGAACAATATCATTACCCATTCTGGGAGAGATTGAAGTTTACGGTTTAACACTGGAGCAGGTAAAAAGAAATATTAAAGAACGTGCGGCAAAATACCTGAAAGATGCAGTTATCAATGTGCGTTTGCTAAGCTTCAAATATACAGTTGTTGGTGAAGTAAATAGACCAGGTATGTATAACAACTACAATAACCAGCTCACCGTGCTGGAAGCGATTGGAATGGCAGGTGATATCACCGATTACGGAAATCGTAGGCGAGTGCTGGTGGTGCGCCCGACGAAGGAGGGGACTTACACATTTCGCATAAACCTACAGGATAAAAATCTACTTCAATCGGAAGGTTATTTCCTTCTTCCTAACGATATCGTAATTGTGGAACCAATAAAATCCAAACCTTTCCAGCTCAACATCCCGATTACCTCCCTACTCATTTCCACCACCCTGAGTACAATATCAACGTTAATACTTCTGATTAATTTTATTAATATAACAAAGTAATATGATTTAATGAATACTAATATATCAGTTAATCTTATTGCCAGATGAATCAATCACGTACCTCCCCAAATCAAACTCCACCAGGTTATACCCCAAGTAATTATGGATACCCAACTCCACTCTTTTTGGAGGAAGATAAGCCTATCAACTGGCGTAAATATCTCTTTCTATTTCTAAGGAATTGGTACTGGTTTCTAATTGTGTTGGGCATTGCACTGGGGATTGCATTCTTTAAAATCAGGTATTCGATACCCAGGTATCAAGCAACAGCAACATTAATTATCCAGGATGAGGAAAATGCACAAGATGTACTTAGTGAGTTTAGGGCTGTGAGGTATTGGAGAAGGCAAGCAGATATGGCTAATGAAACAGCCAAATTGAGCTCCTTCACTACTATTAATAGGGCTGTTGACAGTTTAAACCAGGATATATTCTGGACAGGTTACGGCAGAATCCGGATACGTCCAATATACATAAATCCTCGCTTTCAGCTTATTATACTAAGCGATTCTGTGGATTGGTATAGGGATTTAGAATGGTTCATTGATTATATTAACTCTTCAGAATATCGGTTCTACAGGGAAGATTACATTGATACGATTCTTCCATTTAATAAAGTTATAAATCTGTTTGATTGGCAGTTTATAGTGACTGCTATTCCAAATGGATTAGGACATGATACCTACAGTTTCGTGGTCAATGATCCAACAACTCTTACAAAAAAATACAGACAAAAGCTAGTTATTGAAACTGATGAAAGAGAGGGTACCGTAATCACGCTTCAATCAACCGGACCTGTGGGTGAGCGCGAAGTTGATTTTTTGAATATACTTAGCAAGACTTATATCATATCTGAGCTAGAAAGAAAGCGTAAAATCGCGGAGAATACATTTGAATTCATTGATGATCAAATCGATGTGATTCTTGATTCACTGCATCAGGCAGAAGATCAACTCCTGACATATCGCCTTTCAAACAATGTTATAAATTTGAGTCGGGAAGGAGAGATAGCTTATGAACGTTTGAAGAGTTTCCAGGAGCAACGGACACAGTTGGAATTAAAAGAGAATTATTATGCTTATCTCAAAAAATATTTGAATGAGAGAAATGATCCTCAAACTATTATTGCTCCTACTATTTTAGATGCAAATGATCAGATCCTAATTGCGACTGTAACAGAACTACAAGGACTTTATGAAGAACGAGAAAACCTTGATATATCAGTCATGGATAATAATCCAGGGTTGGAAAACATTAATGAAAGAATTAAAGCAGTGCGATTACGCATCCTTGAAATCATCAATGGGCTTATCGAGAATAACAGTTTAACGCTTAAGCAGCTAGGAACAGAAGAAGATGCTATTATTAATCAATTAAAAACACTACCTATAAGTGAACAGCAATTACTAAATATTACACGTAGATACGACCTTTATAACGAATTCTATACATACCTATTACAAAAAAGGGCTGAATCAGGTATTCAAAAGGCTTCGGCTGTTTCTAATGCAAGAATCCTGGATCCTGCCAGGTACGACCAATTAATTCCTGTGGGTAATAATAGAATGATTATTTTATTTATTGCCTTAGCACTTGGAATATTTATTCCAGCAGGGATTCTTATACTTCGTGACGCCCTGGACAATAAAATACGTGAACGAGATGATATAGTGAATAAAACCGATATACCTATAATAGGTACTATCGGGCATGCTGTTGATGTAGGTTTATTACCAGCGAAAATAGATCCTAAATCCTCCTTTACAGAGACGCTCAGGCGCATCCGTACTAACTTGTCTTTCGCTTTAAAAGAAAAAGATCAGAAAGTGGTAATGGTAACTTCCAGTATCAGTGGGGAAGGAAAAACATTCACTGCTGCTAACCTGGCCACAATAATTGCCATGAATAATCAGAAAGTATTACTCGTAGGGGCCGATCTCCGAAAACCAACGCTTCATCGCATTTTCAATGTTTCTAATGAAATAGGAATAACTTCATATATTATCGGAGAAAAAGAAATTCAGGATATTATTTTTCAAACAGATATTGATAACCTTTTCTTGATCCCAGCAGGACCAGTACCCCCCAATCCAGCGGAATTACTAGAAACTAAAAGAATGAAAATCCTGTTCGATAAAGCAAGAAGAGAGTTTGACTATATTATTACCGACACTCCACCTATTGCATTAGTAGCAGATGCACTTTCAGTAGCTATCTATGCGGACCTGACTCTATACCTTGTTAGACAAAACCACAGCCATAAAGGTGTCTTGGAGATTGCCAACTCCATGAAAAATGAAGAGAAGCTTCCGAATATTTACCTTCTTATCAATGATATACGACCATCTAGGAGCATGGGTTTATACTATTATTACGGGTATGGGAAAGGATATAATTATGGATATTATGACTATAATTATTCAACCGAAGAGTAGAAATAGATTTTTTTAACGAGAATGTTTAATCACGCTATATACTATCTTCTTAGTTATTAAAATAATACCTCATATATTAAATACATACAAAAAAAATAATCTGACAATATATTTCATAATAATTATCTTAGTATTTCAGAATAGTATTTATTTATATTCAAACCTGTAAAAAATCATTTTCCGGCGATGAAACTTATGAACTCGATTAGAATAGATACTAATTTTAGAAGTAAATTCAAATTATAATCTGACAGATTTTTCGGTAATTTCTCTAGAAGGATATTAATACAATTACTTTGCATATTGCAATTGAAATTGAATCAAAAACATCAATGCTCCAATCAATTTCATCACATTATTTTTATTTCTCTTTTCTTATATGTTAGACACGAAAAGAATACCTTCTGAATTTAACTTTTTCCTTATTAATGTCTTAAAATAAATCAAACCTGAAAGAGTCTTCTTAAATAAATCTTAATGATAAGAATTATTAGCCATGCCCTATTTATCAATTATTAGCCCAGTCTATAACGCTGAAAATATCATACCACAACTAGTGAAAAGGATTATAGACTCAATTGTTCAAATAACTGATAATTTTGAGATTATCTTAATAGATGACGGAAGCTCAGATCAATCATGGAAAATAATTGAAAAACAATCTGAGGAGTATTATAATGTAAAAGGTATAAAACTGAGTCGGAACTTTGGACAACACTATGCTATTACAGCTGGCTTAGATCATTCAAAAGGGGACTGGGTGGTTGTAATGGATTGTGATTTGCAGGATAAACCTGAAGAGATCACAAAATTACATGCTAAAGCCATTGAAGGTTATGATATTGTATTAGCAAGAAGATATGCGAGAAAAGATCGGTATTATAAAAAGATCTTCTCGATTATCTTTTACAGGACACTTGGTTATCTGACAGGATCAAAATTGGATGAAACAGTTGCCAATTTTGGAATTTATAATAAAAAAGTTATCGAAGCAGTAAAACAAATGAGAGAATCTATAAGATATTTCCCAACAATGGTGAAGTGGACTGGTTTTAGAACAGAAAAAATAAACGTTGAACATGATTATAGTATTGCAGGTAAATCTAACTATAATCTAAAAAAACTACTTCGATTGGCTTTAGATATTATTCTTGCATACTCTGATAAACCCATAAGACTGCTTATCAAGATAGGATTAATGATTTCTGTGATTGCTTTCATATTTGCATTAATCACATTAATTCGTTGGATAAAAGGAGATATAGTTGTATTAGGTTATACAAGTATTTTTATATCTATCTGGTTATTATCAGGAATAATTATTTCTACTTTAGGTTTAGTTGGTCTTTATGTCGGTAAGATTTTTGAAGGAGTAAAGAAAAGACCTATATATGTTATCGATGAAATAATATCATGAGAATTGAAAAACTTGAATGGGATAGTAGTTTTTTCGGTTACCCAGTTGGTAAATTAATTTTAGATAATGAGACAAGATTTGATAAAGTCAGTTTTTTAAATGATTCGGGAGAGTATAAACTTGTCTATATATTTTCTACTTATGAACTAAATACAGAAATTAGTTCATTCTATTGTGTTGATGTCAAAATCACTCTTAAGAAAAATATACTAGTTAAGACAAAAACCAATCAGTCTTTTCATTGTGAATCATATATATATGATGAATATAGCTTCAAGAAGCTTGTAATATTAGCATATGAAAGTGGTAAGTATTCAAGATATAGGATAGATAAAAAATTTATCAATAATGAGTTTGAAAAACTATATAGAAGTTGGGTTTTTAATAGCGTTAAGAAAAAATATGCTTTTGAAGTACTTGTTTATAAAGTCAATTCTGAAATAGTCGGTTTAATAACTCTCACGGACAAAGAAAGTACATCATCTGAAATTGGACTTTTTGCCGTGAGTAAAGAATTTCAATCGCAAGGTATTGGAACCATCTTATTAAAAGATGCTGAACTCGTTTCAATAAGAAAGAACTATGAAAACATGCAAGTCAATACTCAACAAGATAACATAAATGCAATGAATTTTTATAAAAAAAACGGTTTTGTACTTTACAGCAAATATTACATATATCATTACTGGAATTAACGATGATCCCATTTAATAAGCCATATATTACCGGGAAAGAAACACATTATATTTACGATGCAGTATACTCTGGCCATCTTTCAGGAAATGGTAAATACACAAAAATGTGTCAGAATTATTTTGAAGAACGATGGGGATTCAAAAAAACACTGTTGACAACCTCCTGCACAGATGCACTTGAAATGTGTGCTTTATTGCTTGATATTAAACCCGGCGATGAAGTTATTGTTCCCTCTTACACATTCGTAAGTAGTGCGCTTGCCTTTGTGAGACAGGGTGCAAAAATTGTATTTGTTGACAGCAGGGAAGACCATCCAGGAATAGATGAGAACAAGATAGAAGAACTAATTACCGAAAGAACAAAAGTTATTGTTCCTGTGCATTATGCCGGTGTAGCCTGCGATATGGACAAGATAATGGATATAGCTAAGAAATACAATCTTTTTGTGGTGGAGGATGCAGCTCATGCTATTGACAGTTATTATATAAGTAGAAATAAGATAAAAAGGTCTCTGGGCTCAATAGGTCATTTGGCAGCTTTTTCTTTTCATGAGACAAAAAACATTCAATGTGGAGAGGGAGGCCTATTGTCAATTAATGATGAACGATTCATCAAACGAGCAGAAATAATATGGGAAAAAGGAACTAACAGGGCAGAGTTCTTCCGTGGAGAAGTAAATAAATACGGATGGGTTGATACAGGATCAAGTTTTCTTATGTCTGAAATAACCGCAGCTTTTTTATGGGCGCAGCTAAATGAACTAGATAATATACAGAGCAAACGTAATGCGCTGTGGGTTCAATATAAGGAAGAATTGACAGACTTTGCTGAGAAGCTGGATATTAAATTGCCATTTATCCCGGATTATGCATCGAATAATGCACATATGTTTTATCTCGTATGCAAATCCTTGAATCAGAGGCAAGAATTCTTGGAAAAACTCAATGCAAATGGGATAATGGCTGTGTTTCACTACCTAGGTTTGCACAATAGTCCTTTTTACAGAGACAAACATGATGGAAGGGAAATGCCATTTGTGAAGAAATATTCAGATTGTTTAGTAAGATTGCCAATGTTCATAGATTTAAAGTTGAATATGGTCTTAACAAAAATAAATAATATAGTGCGATAGTAGGATGAGAAATAAAAAGTTAAATATATCAGTCAAAGCATTCGTATTGATTCTTCTTTCTATAAATATATTATTGGCCTTACTTTCAAAACCAATCACTGATTTGGGAGATGCGGGTTCATATATATTATTCAGTAAAGTAATTCTAGGTTTGGAGGATGCAAACTTTGCTCACAGATCACCACTATATTCTATTATCATGGCTGGTTTTATGTTAATATTTCAGCCTCCATATCTTTATTATGCCATTATTTATTTTCAATATTTATTAGTCGGGTTAACGGCATGGATGATTTTCAAGATTTTCAGGTCCCTGTTCATGAAAGATGGTCCTGCAATGCTAATTAGTCTATTGTTTAATCTGTCATTATCAACGATCTACTATGCGAATATAATTTTAACTGAGATAATTACTGTTTTTTTATTGGTTTTATCTGTATATACATTCATAAGATTAGCTAAAGAATTCTCATTCAAAAGACTTATTTTTTTAGGTATTGAGCTTGGGTTATTATCATTAGCAAGGTTTAATGCAATACCATTAACAATAACTTTTTCATTATTGATAATATATATAATAATTCAAAAGAAAATATCATTAATTAGTACGGGTAAATCATTTATTTCATTCATCGTCCCGTATCTAATAATTATTAATTTATGGTGTATATATAATTATACTAACAATAGCTTCTATGGACTTTTTCCAAGATCTGCTGGAGGTATACCAAGAAATGTAGTAGTAGCATCCATTCGAACATATAATCAGGTTTCCGAAAAAAATAAACCTATTTTAGCTATATTTCTGAAAGCAAGAGAACAACATTTAAAAACAACCCCTGAAAAATTAAAAGGAAGCCTGTCAAGATTTGATAAACTTGGTATACTAAATGACCTGTATTCAGGTTTTTCGATTTATTCTAATGCCTATTCAGAATTAAAAGACTTCTTTTATTTAAAAGATGATGCAGGAGAGTATGAAATGAACCTGAACTTAAAGAGTTTTTACGAAGAGATTTACAGACAAAATAGAGCCTTTATCATAAAAATGCGATTTGTATCTTTCTTCTCAAGCTTTCGGGCAGCAACATCATCATTACCTGATAACTATGGTAGAATTAATACAAACATATTACCTTCACTAATATTTATTATTTTTAAACTTGGAATATTCTTTATATCTGTTTTTGTATTCTTATTATCTTTTGTTTTTATTTTCCATACTGTTAAAAACAATTGGCAAGCTGATTTACCAATATTGATTTCTTATGCGATTTTGCTATCATTCTGGGGTATAAACTTTTATTTCATTACTGTTAATGATGCAAACAGATATAAGTTTCCAGCTGAACCGTTTTTATTTGGGATTTTTATATATTATTCTTATAGTTTAAACAAAATATTGAAAAAATTCATCAAGAATCAGTATGCGAAATATAGTTAACTCAAATATTATAGAATATGGTTTTCGGATATTACTAAAAAAATATCGCATTAGGATTTTTCTTCAAATGATACTAAGTATAACGACCTTTCTTGACAATGGAAAAAATATTAATTACTGGAGGAGCTGGTTATAAAGGAATTATTCTTACAAAGAAATTATTAGACCAAGGTTACAATGTAACAGTGCTAGATAATTTTATGTACGGTTATGATTCAATTCTACATTTGGTTACTAATCCAAAGCTTACTATTGTTAAGGCAGATATTAGGAATAAAATTGAGAACATAAAAAAATATGATGTAATTCTTCACCTTGCTGGCATAAGTGGTTTCCCAGCCTGTGCAGCAAATCCCCATTCCGCCCATCTGATTAATGTTGAAGCTACCCGAAAAATTATTCAATCCCTGAATAAGGGACAACTATTGATTTATGCTTCAACTACTTCACTCTACGGAAAGTCCGGCAAACCTTGTGACGAAGAAACAAATGTTGATCCAGTTAGTACGTATGCTATGACAAAACTTGCCGCAGAAGAAGTAGTTATGCAAAAGGAGGATGTAATTAGTATGCGATTTGCCACAGTGTATGGATTTAGCCCTAAAATGAGAATGGATTTGATGATAAATGATTTTACATACAAAGCAGTAAAAGAGGGGGTATTGGTTTTATTTGACAGTTATGCGAAAAGGACCTTTATGCATGTAATTGATGCTGCTGATTGTTATCTATTTGCTATGAATAATTTTACAAAAATGAGAGGCGGTATTTATAACGCAGGAGGGAATAATTTGAATTACTCAAAAATCGATATAGCAAAAATGATTAAAAATAAATGCGATTATAATATAATTGACTCTGAGATGAAAGATAAGGATCTGAGACATTTCGAAGTTAGTTTTGATAAAATTGAAAAGCTGGGATTCAAACCTAAATTCTCAATTGAATATGGAATAAATGAATTGATCAAGGTATTTAGCTTCTATGAGTATTATTCGCATTTCAGGACTATATAAGAACATCTGAATCATGAATAAAAAAAACAAACATCTTGCTATTAACGGGGGAAATCCGGTTACCAAAGAAAATATTATAATTCATAAACCATATTTGCTTGAAGATGACTTTATTGCTGTAGACAGATCATTGCGAAGCACATTTGTAAGTGGAGATGGGCCTGATTGCAGAAAATTTGAAGCTAATTTAAAGCAATATTTGGGAGTTAAGCATGTCCTTTTTACAAACTCATGTACAGGTGCACTTGACTTGGCATTTATGATAAAAAAATTCCCTGCCGAAGGAGAAGTTATTGTACCTAATTTTACTTATACCTCAACTGCTCTGGCACCTTTATTGAATAACCTCAGAATAATTCTTGTAGATGTTTACAAGGAAAATGGAAATGTTGATATTTCGAAAATAAAACAAGCAATTACCTCTAATACCGTGGCTATTATGCCTGTAGATTATGCTGGGAATCCTGCCGAAATGGATGCAATTAATGAAATTGCCAGAAAACATAGGTTATATGTTGTACATGATACTGCCCAGTCAATTGGATCAACTTTGAAAGGCAAATTAACTGGATCAATGGCAGATGTTAGTTGCTTCAGTTTTCATGGAACAAAAAATATAACGACTGGTGAAGGAGGTGCTCTTGTTACAGATAATGATGAGATTGCTGAATTGGTTAAAATAGCACGTGATAAAGGGACTGATAAATGGGCTTATATTTCAGATCCTACACGAAAAGGATTTTATGAATATGTTTCTTTAGGTAATAGTTACGTGCAATCCAATATTTTAGGAGCACTGGGAGTTACACAATTAAATAAGATTGAAATTATTCTACAAAAGAGAAAAGAAATAGCCAACTATTATATAAGTGAGCTAAAAGGAATAACGGAAATAGAATTACCAACAATTACTAATAAATCAGAAATTAATTGGCATCTTTTCTATATACTAGCGCCCCCCGAAGATAAATTATGGATTATGGATGCATTAAGAGCCGAAGGCATTGGTTGTAATGTTCACTATAATCCACTTCATATGAATTTGTTATTTAAGAATTTAGCGCATCCAGATTTAGAAAATTCTGTAAAATTCTATAACAGGTTACTTCGGTTGCCAATCTATCCTTCTTTAGAAGAAGAAGAAGCTAAATTAGTAATTAAAGCGGTTAAAAAGGTATTTGGTTATTAGATATGTTGAAATGAAAAGGATAGTAATAATGCAACCATATTATTTTGCCTGGTATGGTTTCTTTGAACAGTTTAAATTAGCAGATATTTATGTTTTTTATGATGATGTTCAGTATATTAAACGATCCTTAATGAACAGAGTAACCATTAGGACAAAAGATGGAGACAGATGGATGACAATCCCAGTAAAAAAAGTTAATCAAGGAGCTCTAATTAACGAAATAAGGTGCGATGAAGAACATAATTGGATAGAAGATCATTTAAACATCCTTTGGCAATCCTACAAAAATACACCCTATTTCAATGATATGTATGAAATAGCGCTGAGCGTTCTTAAAAATAGTAGTAATAAACTCGTAGATATTACAATAAATGCTATTAATAAGGTAGTTGAGTATTATGAGTTGAATATAACTACCCAGGTTTATAAATCTTCTGAACTAAATATTGAAGGAGAAGGAACACAGCGACTTATAAATATTTCATCAGCTCTAAATGCAAATGTATATCTTACCGGTATGGGTGCGCTGAGATATATGGATTTCAACCTATTTGATAAAGAAGGGATTATAGTTGAGTTCATCAATTATGCAAAAACTCCATATAAACAATACTATCATGGTTTTAATCCATATGTATCAATATTGGATTTGATTGCAAATATTGGGAAATGTGGTACCGAGTATATGACCTCAGATACTATGCACTATAGTGAATTTGTTAACACATCGGTAGCTCAGGAATATATTATGAAAAAAAGAACTTAAAATCTTTATTATGGAATTAGAAAGCAAAACTATAAGACTTCGCACATTGAAGCTCTCAGATCTGAGCGTATTATATAAATGGCACCAAAACAAAGAAATAAGAATGAATGCTATGGTTCATCCTTATCCTGTTTCGTTGGAATCAGAAGAATCATGGTTAAAAAATATATTAGAGGATAAATCTAACAGTAAAATATATTTTGGAATCAGCGAGAAAGAATCTACTGCTATAGTAGGATATACATCCTTAATAATGATTGATTGGATCAGCAGAAATTGTAAATATGGAATTATAATAGGCAACAAGTCAAATCGAAACAAAGGCTATGGACAATTAGCAACTAAAATGACAATTGACTATGCATTTAGTAATTTAAACTTAAATAAAGTGTCACTGGAAGTATTAAAGAACAATAATATTGCTTTGCATATCTATGAGAAGCTTGGGTTTATTAGAGAAGGGGAATTGAAAAATCATTTCTACTGGGAAGATCATTTCCATGATGTGGTTATTATGTCAATCTTTAGAGATTCTTTCTGATGCTAGCACATTTACTAATACCGCCCAAATATTCATTGGTCAATATCATTAATAAGGTTTTTACCCAAGAAGGCTTCACTTGTATGAACATTAATTTTAGTAACAGTATTAATAGAATTGATAACAAAATTAATACTCAGATATTTCGTGCACCAGATATAATTCGTAGAAAATGGGAAAGATATTTATTAAAAAAAATAAATGAGTGGTATTTAATCCAATTTATAAATCAAAAGCCAGATCTCGTTTTTATTTATAACAATGCATTTGTATTGCCGGAGACTTTGATTTGGTTAAAAAGAAGAAATGTAAGAATCGTCTTCTTCTTGGGGGACAACCCTTTGTTTACACATACTAGCAGGTATAATCTGGCAATTTTAGATTATGCTGATGCAATATTTGTACCTGATACCTTCTGGGAAAAGCAGCTTAAAAAAACAGGATTATCTCGTGTTTATTATCTTATGTTACCTCTTCCTGATGAAGATTATTACCCAGTGTCGCCAGAAACCATTGATAAAGAGTTTAAAGAACATTATAGAGCAGATATTTTCTATATTGGAATGGGCTACAATGATTCATGGGGTTATAAAAAAGCAAAATTCTTGAGTTATTTTACAAATTATGATTTAAAACTATACGGGAATAAAGCATGGAGGAGATGGTTTCAGTTTTTTCCTGAACTTGAAAGATTTTATACTGAAACCAACAAGTATATACCTACTTCGGATCTAAATAAAATCTATAATCTGACTAAAATAATTCCTGTTGACGGAAATCCTGGTATTTTTAATGGTATTCACCTGAGGACACTGGAAGCTCTTGCTGCAGGTGCTTTACCACTCATGGAATACAATATGGACATGAATATTGTTTTTGAGGGTGTTGAAGAACTTCCAGTTGTGAAAGATTTTAGAGAAATACCTGATAAGGCAGTCTTGTTTTTAAACGATGAAAAGTTGAGGATTAAGACTGTGGATGAAATGAAAATGAGCTTTTTGAGTAAATATAGTTTAAAGGCAACTGCTGATACTATTCTCCAGAAACTATAATTCTAAGCATTATTACTATATATTTTTTTAGTCAGTTTTAAATAGCATGCCTTAATATGATATTCCTTATTTATTCAATTGATTTTTTAGACGGCTAGTCGCGCATGTTAAATTCATAACTATCTTGACTTATCCAATTTACTTACGAGATAATTTTATTGTCTTGTTAATACTAATAGAAGTATTTATTTAAGAAGATCACCCAGTGCTGTCCGGTTAAGAATCCCATAATGATAACTGACCTTCATCGGACAGGTTTTTAATTAAATTTTTGTTTTCAAAGAGTTCTTTGATAGGGGTCTTCTCAAAAAGAGTAAGCCCCAGAGTTTGAGCGAAAGTATATAGACTGATGGCCAGATTAAGTTTTTTCTTTGCAATGGCAATCATCAGGTAAGTACATACAGCAATCCAGATTTGGCAATGAACAGCGTTTTGACTGGTTCCGTAGAAGGTCTTGATATGCAAGTGTTGCTTAATCCATTTGAAGAAAGGCTCAATCTTCCATCTTTCCCGATAAAGTTCTGCAATGGACAAAGCAGGAAGGTTAAAATCATTAGTCATGAAGGAATATACAGTACTTGTAGCATAGTCTTCGTAGATGACCAGCCGAAACTGCTCGGGATAGAATTTAGAAGATTTGTACCTTGTGAGTCGTACAACCTGATCACTGATCAACCCAGCTTCTTTGTCAACCTCAGTCGAGGAAATGACCTTACATTTGAGGTTGTCTTTGGCTCTGGTCACAAAGAATGCACGAGCCTGATGGAAAAGGGTGTAGAGCCGAAAGAAGTCTATGTAACCCTTATCCATGATGTAATATGAACCTGGCTCTACAGGCATTGCATCAAGTAAGTTAACGTCATGAACAGAACCTTCGGTAATGTTGATGAAAACGGGAATGGATCCACGAAGATCCAGCAAGGTGTGCATCTTTACAGCGCCCTTCTGATGATGGAATTTGGCCCAGGGGTAAAGACTCAGGCAAAGGTCAATAGTTGTGCTATCAAACGCATAGACCACATTGTCCAGGTCAACCCAGAAGTCATTGTCATCGATATACAGGGGCCTTGCCTGCTTGATGAGGATCTGAGCGAAATCGGC
>JAFGOZ010000071.1 GCA_016926235.1 Bacteroidales bacterium
CCGCGCCCTAAAGGGAGAATCTGAAAATCAAACAGTTCCCTTTAGGGAATAAGGGCAAAAACTGGTTGATTTTCCAATGTGTCAAAGCAGAATCAGTCAGCTACAAAAAATCAATACAATTCCTTTAACATCCTGTATATTTCAGGTTGAAGTATCCATATCCCTATGAAAGAAAACCAAAACAAAAGGAATTCCGGGACAAAATCACCAGATACTATCTCTCTTTTCAACTCTGCCGATTTAAATGCTTCAGCAACATGAAAAATTTAAATAAAATTTCCCTGGCCTTTTTGTTGGTTTCCTCTTTAAATATGAATTATCAGAGAAATCCAATGAGTAATCCAAAGCCTCAAAAATTCATTTAACCGTCTACTTCCTGGGTTCAAATTCACCTGCTTCAATTCGCTGAAACGTTCTTCCATTAATCCTGCACTTTTCGATGAGTTCCTCCTGGGTTAATCCTTTTGCTTTTCTCAATTCTGCAATTTCTTTTCCCGGTTTCGGTTGATTACTCATTTTTTAAAACTTTTAAGCAATTTTATGTGATAACTTAAAAATATACCACGAATTCTTTTGTATTTGTCATGTCAATCAAACGTCAGATAAATGGCGGGTCTATTCTATTACTAAACTCATGAACATACAAAGATTATTAGCATCTGTTATATTCTATTCAATCACTCCTCCTGTTTAACATCAATTGTCAATATATTCGAGTTGGGAAGCATATTCAACGGATTACCAATGAACTGAATGGAATATGTTCCTGCCTTTTCAAAGCTATAGCTGTCTGTTAATATTAATTCACAACGTTGCGCTTTATTTGCTTCAACAGTAATATAATCCTCTTTGCCCGGTTTGGTCCTTTTTATCAGTATACCCCGATACCTTAGTTCTTCGCCTGTATCAAGATTTGTGATCAGCATATAACCAGCTGTGAATCCTTCAAACGGAGTTTGGTATTTACAAAATGTTATGGCCTCATTGGTAGTATTCATTACTTCAAATTTTATTGCTATCTTATCAGCTGTGTTAAACATATTCTTATCAGACAAGATACTTACAATCATACTATCAGTATCTGATGACGTGGAAAAAGACATCCGGGTTGATACTAAGATTAATGTAAGTGCAATAGTTAATAGTCTATTCATGTTTTTCATGGTATGTATTTATAATTTTATTTGCATTTAGCTTCTTTCTCTTCCATATTTTATACACCCAAAAGCCCACCAGTATTACCAGCAGACTGATCTTTAAAGCAGTGATCAAAGCATCGTCAACGCCAACCATTGTTGTCTGTTTTACCTCTCCCCCGTTTACTTCTGCTAAAATGCCGGGTCGCATTTTATATAGTATAAGTCCTGAAATAACGGATGAAAAAAGGATAGATATTCCGTACTTCTTTTTTAAGCGGCTGGTTTCTGCTATAATAAATTCTTCACCTTCATTTTCAAGCTTTTTCAAACGTCTTTTATAAATAAACCTGCTTCGTATGGCATAAAGACTGACCATTACTATCCAAATGGCAATAAGGCATAATGTTACAATGATTTCAGGATTATCGGTAAAAGCAGAAGCAACCAAGGATACCAGCAAGGCCGTGAGAGTAATGCTGCCCAAAAATATGGCAAGATATAATAAATAGAGCAGCAAGTAATGAAGTATAATTTTAACCTTCATGTCAATTCATGTTTTTGATTACTTTACAACAATTGTAAAAGCATTTCATAAACCTTTCTGGTTTGCGGAGTTGGTATGCCCAACCTTTCTCCGAAACGCATAATAGTCCCTCCAAAAAGATCTCCCTCATTAATTTTCCCTTTGGCTTCCACATCCCTCTGAAACGATGTTTTTGCCTCATAAGGAAACTGACCGGCTTTTACAAATGAGCTTCCCACAATATCCAAAGGTAGTGCTATATTTAGCTTTTTTGCAATGGTTTCTATCTCAAACATTATTTCCCGGGTCAATTTTCCAAGTTCCGGATCTTCGAGCACTTCTCCTAATGTTTTATTGAATGCAGCAGTTACCAGTCCATATGCAGCAATAAACATGTATTTACTCCAAATAGAGACATTTACATTATCCTCCCAGCTAAAATGTATTCCAGATTCTTTTAACAGTTTCAATAAAGCTTCCGGATAAAAGTCAGGAGATTGAGGATCTTTACCCAGGGAAATTTTACAACTTCCTCCTTTTTGGAATATCACACCGGGACTTTCAATATGCGTCCCAACATAAACACACGAAGGGAATACAATACCCGATGATAAATGAAGCCTGATTCTTTCGTAAATATCAACGCCGTTCAGTAATGGTAGAATAATTGTCTTCTCACCTGTGATTTTAACCATCTCCCTGGCAACATTTGCAAGGTCGTAACTTTTAACAGATACAACAATAATATCACAGACTGGTAAGTCGTCTGCAGTATCTGTACATTTTTTGGGCATAACATTAATTATTTCTTCACCTCCGGACTTTTTAAGTGTCAGGCCATTGCTGCATATTGCATCCTTGTGTTTTCCCCTGGCAACAAAGTAAAAATCATGAATTTCATTAAACTTTCTGGTAACCAGAGACCCAAAGTAACCTCCTACTCCACCTACTCCGTAAAAACATATTTTCATACAAATAGAAATTGTGATTATTGATCGCTCTAAGGTAAGAGTTATTCATAATAATCACAATTCATCTGCATCCATATTTCAAAATCATAAAAACAATAGATTATGGACGCCCACCCGGAGGAGGTCGCCCCTGGTCGCCCGAGCTGGTGCCTATTGTTGTTACAATACTTGATATGGTAAAGGTTTGATAAATCGTACCTGCATTATACGTACCGTCTTTAAAAAGTCCATCAACATCATCAACTGAATAGCTGCCACCTGTGTAAATGGTATAGGTCTCTCCATTTTTAAAATCAGGAGATGATACATGTAAAGTCTGATAATTACGGATTGGAGCAAAGGTTATAATTTCATTTCCATCGCTGTCTTGAATATGTGTAATCGAATTGGCTGATTGTAAAGAGGAGAAAATAATTACCACACTATATTGCAAAGATGATGTACTTGGAGTTTCAAGCATTTGTGAACCAGGGCCCGAAACTGCAACTATTCCGCCATTGATTGTTAAAGAACCATTTACATCAAAACCAAGTTCAGGTGACGAATTTGGACCATGAGCTAAAATTGTTCCGCCAGATATCACTAAATCCCCATTGCTGTCTATGCAATCGCCATTTGTAACACTTGCAACAATAAACCCACTTTTCAAATACAGTTTACTTCCGTCATTGCTTTCTGTTCCACCAGCCGTTGTGCCGGCTGTTGCATTAATGCCATCGTTAGTTGCCACCAGGTTAACAGTGCTGTTTTCAACAGTTATTGTTTTACTTTCAATTGCTTCATATGATTTGGTAATACTTACGTTGCTATTAGCAATAGTAACACTTGTTTCGGCATGTATACCATCATCATTTGATGAAATATCCAATAAACCTCCTGATATGTCAACAATACTATGAGAATGCAAACCATCATCGGCAGAATTTATATTTATATTGCCGCCTTCAATGGCAAGGCTTACCAATGCTTTAATCCCTTTTGCCGATAAAGTAGTGCTTCTGCTACTTCCTCCCCCTGATGTTATGATGACATCACCATTTGTAACTACCACATCTGTACATGCAGATATAGCATCCCCGGCAGATGTAATTACAAAATTACCTGTATCAATAATAATAAAACCTGCTGAAGCATCCGCATCATTATCTGATTTTAATCCGTCACCGCCTGAGTTAACAGTTAAATCCCCATCATGGACAAGAATATAATCCTTCCCTCTTATGCCATCATCAGCTGAAGTAACAGAAAATTTTCCGTTTCCTATTATCAGGCCATCCTTACTTGTAATGCCATCATTGAAATTACCTTTTATTGTCAGGGATCCGTCGCCAAAAAGCGTCAGATCGCTTTTACTGAAAACAGCTGCATTGGGTTCTCCATCCACAACATTAGTATAGGTAACCCCATCTGTTATATAGTTATCCGAACCATCTGCTAAGATGATTATTACTTTTTTTGCCTTAGAAATATAAATCGGTGAACTGGAAGAACAAGTAATACTAACATCGTTCAAAATAATTTTAATGTCATCATCATCTTCTGTATTCACAATAATCTGTCCGTTATCCAGTGTTCCGGCAACATTATAAATACCTGCTGCAGTTATTGTCACCATAGTCCCGTTTACATTTATGCCACCTGTATCAGCAGTTATATAACTTCCATTTAAGGTAATCTGTTTCGCATTGGCAACATCCCATACATAATCATCTTCATCTTCATTAATTCCTTCAAATACAGATCCATTCTGATTTGTATTATCTGTTTCATCATCTTTTTTTATATAGTTTTTTTCGCATGATTGAAATGATAATATTAGGAAGCTAAGAATCATAAAAACATATTTTTGCATACTATGAATTGTTTAAAATGAAAAAGTATAACCCAATCCTAAAACATACATTCTTACGGCATCATCCACATTCAGTTCGTTGTCAGTTAAACCGTATGCTTTGATCTCATGTTGCTTTGAAATTTTGTAATCAAAGCTCAGGGTGTATCGGATGTTATTGAATGTATTTCCATCGGGATTATTGAGTTGATAAAATGGCTCTATGGAAAATGAAGGTGTACCAGGGAAATGTGGAATATTGTAGTCAATTTTTACCCGGCTGCGTAAGGTCCACTCTGGATTTATCCTATAATTATCATATTTACCGCTTTCCTTAATGCGATCACTCTCATCTTTAATTGTTCTCTGTACCTTTTCACGCAAATAAAAGTGAAAGTCCCCTACTGTAAGTTTTCCCTGAACAAAACCTGCATAACGTACGCGAGGTTGATAGTCTGCATACTCAACATCATTAAAATAGAAATATATATAAACCATGCCGGCTTTAATTTGCTTCATCAACTTGTATTCGGCATCAAGCTCTATACTCCACCGCTGAAATTGGGAAGAATTATTAAATGTCCTCACCTCTGTATTCACTCCCATATCCCACTTCCCAATTTCTTTCTTCGCCCCGATGGATGTCCATATTCCAAAATCACCTGTCTGAGCAAAAGCAGTGGAAAATAAAAACGCTAAAAAAGATATAAACCAAAACCTGTAACCTAAAATCATCTCGTTGAATTTGCTACAAAGTTATTTTTCGAAAAAACGAATGAGTTTAATAGTAGACAAATTGAGTAATTATGTAGACTTATAGATAAATTTTGGTGCTATCAAATAGATTAATAATCTTACATTAAAACAAGTTTTTACACCGAAGTTATTATATCAGGAGAGACTATTGGAAATATGAAAACAAAATTCTAACATTGCTCTTGTCTTGTACAGCCCTATAGCAATTTAGTTCCTTCGAAGGAAATATAATATGCACGGGCATAACAATTAATCCTTAATTATTACCCCTATGAGAAATTTTACAATGATTTTGGTATTCTTAAGCCTTTCTGCCGGTTTATGTGCACAGGAATTATCACAACTGGAAAGTTTATTACCTGTGAATGATATCACTAAAGTATTTAAGCAGGTAATGGGTGTTGGATCACAAATGACTATCAATATAATTGCCGATACAAAAGATTATGATGCATGCGAAAAAGAATCAGTTTCTTCCAATGGCTTGGATATTCGTATTTCCTGGTTTGACATGAACGGGGATATGGGCAATTATTACAAATTGATGCTGGTTGATATGAAAGGTGCACAACAGCAAATGGATGCCTTTAAATCGGAAAAAGGCTTCAATGAACCCGATGTTACAGAAGAAGATTTCATGAGTGGGAAATTATGGTATACCACTAACCAGGAAGAGTGTATTAATACCATTTCGGGACCAACTGGCGCTATTGCACACTCCACTCATATGGGCTTTTCCCGGTTTGACGGGAATGTGATAATGTGTATTGAAGTTGATTGTAAATGCAAGATTGACAAGGCTAAAGAAATGATTTCTACAATTGTTGGGGCCAGTAAGGGATTTGATTTTGCAAAATTTAAGGATGTTATAGCGAGTGAATAGATAGCCGGATGATACAACTAATAAAAATAATATTTATCCCCCATTTAGAAACCAAATCTGTTTAATTTTGTTAATTCATCTTTAAGAATTGCAGCCTATGAGGACTGCCGAAAAGCTTTCTTTAGACAGGAAAGTATTCAAAGATATATTTTCATCCCTGTATTCACGTAACTACAGGTTATACTTCACCGGACAGGGAATTTCCCTTATTGGCACATGGATGCAAAATATTGCTTTAAGCTGGCTAATTTACAGATTAACAGGTTCGGTTTTCTTATTAGGATTAATAGGTTTCACAAATCAGATACCCACATTTGTTCTTGCTCCTTTTACCGGAGTGTTGATTGATCGTTTCAACCGGCTAAAAATATTAATGACGACCCAGGTTTTGTATATGTTACAAGCGCTTACAATAACCATCCTGGTATTAACAAATACCATTGCTGTTTGGCATATTATATCCCTTAGCTTATTTTTTGGCCTTATTAGCGCCTTTGATGCCCCTACACGCCAGGCATTAGTAATTAAGCTTATAGATAAGCCGGAAAATCTGGGTAATGCCATTGCATTGAACTCAGCTGCATTTAACAGTGCCCGTCTTATTGGTCCTGCAATAGCAGGAATTACTATTGCTGCCGCAGGTGAAGGTATTTGCTTTTTAATTAACACTATAAGTTATCTGGCAGTACTATTTGCTCTTTACAAAATTAGAATTCCAAACCTGAATACATCTCAAAAAAATTCTAAATTCAAAAAGAGCTTTACCGAAGGATTTCGTTATACTTTCCAATTTATTCCTATACGCACATTAATTATTATGCTAGCCATTATAAGTCTCATAGCTCTTTCTTTTATAGTGCTTCTTCCGGCATATGCAAAAGAAGTGCTAAACGGCAATTCAAAAACCTTGGGATACCTCATGTCTGCCCTGGGTGCAGGTGCATTGCTTGGTGCAATTTATATGGCTGCACGTAAAACAGTACTCGGTTTAGGCAAGGTAATATCTATCACTTCTATATTACTTGGAACAGCCATTATTTTTGCTTCTTTTTCCAATAAAATTCATTTTTCCCTTGTCATTTTCTTTTGCGGAGGACTATCCATGATCCTTTTACTATCTTCAATCAACACATTGGTACAAACTATTGCTGATGAAGATAAACGAGGACGGGTAATGAGTTTTTATGCTATGGCCCTCATGGGAACCACACCTATAGGGAACCTCCTTTCCGGTACAATTGCCAGTACTATAGGAATACCCCACACATTGCTGATTTGCGGGTTCATAACAATAATTTTAGGCATCTGGTTTGAATCCAGACGTAAATCATTACGAAAGTACGTGCATCCTATATATCAGCAAAAAGGCATATTGCCTGGCATACCAAATATTATATCATAAAAAGTATATCAAACAGAATATGTAAAAAGCCGCATCAAATTAAATACTATATTTCTTAAGGCATTCAGGACAGATACAATCAGCAAAATTTTGTAAAATCAAATACATATTCCCTTTTGTGATGGCATAGTTCTCACACCAGCAATCATCTTCGGTGCAACATATAAAATGTTCATTACAGTTAGAACAAACCTTGGTTACATTCTTATCTGAAGAATTTGATATCATCTATTATTAATTTATTATAGCACTTAACAAAAATAACTCATGGAAGTTTATCCGTTGTACATCTTCTCCTCAACCTTCCCTTTTCCTTTTTATTTTTAACATCAATCTTCCGAAAACTCCTTCAACATTTGTCTGTATGAGCTAAATACCTTTGCACGGGAAAGAAATCCAATATACTTTCCATCCTTTAGCACAGGAATATTATATCGCCCTGAAGTTTCAATTATTTCAGCTATCTCTTCAATAGTATGTTCATAGGTCACATAATGTTCCGGGAAATACATGATGTTTCTTACATAAATAGTATTGTATAACTCCGGATGAAACATTACTTTACGAATATCATTTAAGGTTAGTACTCCAACCAGGTTATTATGCTGATCTACAACAGGAAATACATTTCTTTTGGATCGGGCAACAACTTTTACCAAGTCGCCAAGAGTATCGTCGGCATGTACTTTTATAAAATCTTTTTCAATAAGGCCTTCCATCTTCATGAGTTTAAGAACGGCTTTATCCTTATCGTGAGTTATTAACTCTCCGCGTTCAGCTAGCTGAAATGTGTAGACAGAGTTTTTTTCAAATATTTTAATAGTAGCATAAGATATTGTAGCTGTAACCATAAGAGGAACAATAAGTACATAACCTCCGGTTATCTCTGCTATAAGGAAAATAGCTGTAAGTGGAGCATGTATAACACCGGAAATCATACCAGCCATGCCAACCAGGGCAAAATTAGTTTGAGAAATTTCAAATCCCAGGTGATTGGCTAATTTTGAAAAGCACAGACCGGTGTTAGCTCCTAAAAAAAGTGTTGGAGCAAATACACCACCAACTCCCCCACTACTAAAAGTAATGCTTGTAGCTAAAACCTTTAGTAATATGGTAGCTAAAAACAATGCAATCATTATCCAAAAACTATCAGATAAATTTGCAAATAAAGTTTCTTCAAACAGAAATGCGCTGTCAGCATTTAAGCTTCTGTTTATTATTGTATATCCCTCTCCATATAATGATGGTAAAATATAAATCAGTATACCAAGCGTAATACCTCCTGTAATCCATTTTGTATAATTATGCTTAAGCTTATCAAATATGTGATTAACTCGCTTATAAGTGCGTGTAAAGTACAGGGAGATAATACCTGTCAGAATTCCTAATAATACAAAATAAGGCATATCTGTAAGCGCAAAATCCTCTGTTAAATTAACCTTATAAAGAACATTTTGACCCAGGAAATAATACGAAGTTAGTACGGCAACAGAAGATGAAATAAGCAGTGGTACTACAGAAGCCATTGTCAGATCCAGCATTATTACTTCCAATGCAAAAACCACAGCAGTAATGGGTGCTTTAAAGATAGCTGCCATTGCTCCTGCACTAGCACACCCCAACATTAGAATGATTTGCTTGTAGTTCATATTCAATGCTTTTCCAATATTTGATCCAATTGCTGCTCCTGTAGCAACAGTTGGGCCTTCAAGCCCAACGGAACCTCCAAACCCGACCGTAAAAGCACTGGTAACTATAGATGAATATAAGTTATGGCGCTTTATTCTTCCATTCGTTTTTGATATTGCATATAAAACGCTGGGAATTCCATGCCGTACCGGATGTTTATTAATATACTTTATAAAAATTACTACCAGAAATATTCCTACTGTTGGAAAGATAATATAAAGATAATGAGTATATGATTCAGCCAAAAAATTAGTGAGTTCCTGGATATAATGCACACAATTCTTAATTATAACTGCTGCAACACCTACCAAAAATCCGATTATCACACTCAAAATAAGCATAAAACTCTTATCATTCAGATGTGTAGTGCGCCATCTTTCAAACTTTCCTATATTCTTTATTAGCCACATTTTAACAAAAATAATATTCCAGCGCATAATAATCTGTATTATTCATAAAAATTTATGAATATTGCAGATTAGGAAATAAACCTGGAAAAAATAGGTTAATAATACATATGAAGGTTCGATTGTTTATACTTTTTATACTTCTCTCTACCACTTCTGTTTTAAAAGGGCAGCTCCCACCCCCTGTATTGACCTATGTAACAGTAAATCCATATACAAGTGATATTACTTTAGAATGGGATCCCAGTCCAACTACCGAAGAGATCAAATTTTACCGGATTTGGGTATACGACCCAATTGTTGAAGGCAGTAATCCAATACTTTCTGTTGATGGAAGTAATACGAATTGCACATTTAAATATCCGGATGTAGAAAAGAGACCTTTAACTTTCAGTCTTGATGCAATCAATGAAAGTGGCAATGCCGGTATTTTATCCAATGAATTAAGCACCACTCATCTTAAACTAATTTACGATTCCTGTTTATCATATATATTTTTTATTTGGGATACAGGTTTTCCATGGGCAGAAACAGATAGTTTTAATTTATACAGGATGCCTGATACAACATTCATTGCAAGTCTGTCAGGCAGGAGTTATCTCACATACGAGTTTCCTGTAAATGAAGAATTATGTTATTTTATTGAAAATATCAGTAAGGATAAACGCCCTGCCTATAGCCCCAAAGCATGCATATTTACAAAACAGCCGAAGAAACCAGATTTTATTAATACTGACCAGGTAAGCATTATCAATAATGAAATTCATGTAGATTTCTCATGGGATGTAACTGCACAAACATCAAAATATTTTCTTTTAAGGTCTGTTAATGACACATCCTATTTTGACACGATTAACCGATACTTCGATTACCATGAAAAACATCTGACCTTTATTGACAATGATGCCTCAATCCAAAATATCAACTATTATAAACTCATGGCTTACAATAATTGTAATAAACTGGTTCAAACCTCTAATATTGGAGGCAATATTGTCTTATCATCCTCTCTTAAAGATAATGTAGTTAGCTTAAACTGGAATTCCTATACCAAATGGATTGGTGAGGCAGACCATTACACGCTCTACCGCTATTCACGGAATTATACACGACTTGACACATTTTATATCTCAGGAGAAAGCACCAAGTATCTGGATAACATTGATTCACTTGTGTACGAAGGATATTTTGACCAGTTATGCTATATGATTGAAGCCCACGAAGGAAATGGAAATCCCCATGGAATAAAGGGGATAAGCTATTCAAACAAATCATTTTTGTATGTCGAACCTCTTATACCAAATGCCTTTACACCTAACGGCGACCTTCAAAACGACACCTACCGGCCAGTCAGCACACTTATTGCTAAAGACTATAAATTAATGATTAGGGACAGATGGGGAGGAGTAGTTTTTGAATCATCGAATCCTGGTGAAGAATGGGATGGTTTTCACCCGGGTAAAAATAAAGTCGAGCCGGGAGTATATGTCTTTTACCTGAAGTTTACTACCAAAGATGGTCTTGAAGTGGTTAAAAACGGAACAGTTACAGTAATTTTACCAAATCAAAACTGACATTCATCATACAAAAAACATAATTATTCTTAATTCCCAATAAATATAGTTCAGTCCTTGATGAAAATAAGTAATTTTGTATTTGGGAAATATTAAGATTATTATTTTAGCGACTTATTTATGGCGGAAGTAATTCAAATAAAAGAACCTGAAGTAGAACAGCTTTTTAATGAGCTCCTGGTTGCATGTGAAGGACTTAGTGAAGGGAGTGATATTGATCTGGTAAAAAAAGCATTCTATGTTGCTTATGATGCACACAAAGGATCCCGAAGAAAATCAGGGGAGCCATTTATTATACATCCGTTATCCGTTGCAAAAATTGTAAGACAAGATATAGGATTAGGTGCCAAATCAGTTGCTGCAGCACTACTTCATGACATTGTTGAAGATACAGATTATACAATTGAAGATATTAAAAATAATTTTGGGGATAAAATTGCATCATTAATAGATGGGTTAACAAAAATATCGGGTGTTTTCGATCAAAATTCCTCTATACAGGCTGAAAACTTCAGAAAAATGCTCCTGACCCTTTCGGATGATGTACGGGTAATATTTATAAAACTTGCCGACCGTCTGCATAACATGCGCACATTGGACTCTATGCCTGAGAGAAAACGAATAAAAATAAGTGGTGAAACCATTTATTTATATGCTCCCCTTGCCCACCGGTTGGGATTATACAGAATAAAGACGGAGCTAGAAGACCTTAGCCTTAAATATCACTATCCCGAAGTTTATGATGAAATAAACGGCAAAATACTTGATAGTGAAAAACGCAGAGTTCACTTTATTAATAAATTCTCCTTACCCATCATTGAAAAACTGAACCGGCAAAAAATAAAATTTGATATAAGCGGACGCCCTAAGTCGATTTATTCCATATGGCATAAAATGCAGACCAAGCACGTTCCTTTTGAGGAAATTTACGATCTGTTCGCCATTCGCATAGTATTCACACCCCGTGAAGATATCCCGGAAAAGACACAATGCTGGAATATATATTCGATGGTTACAGATATTTACAAGCCAAAACCAGAACGTATAAGAGACTGGGTCAGTACTCCAAAGGCAAATGGATACGAAGCTCTGCATGCCACAGTAATGGGGCCTAATGGCAAATGGGTAGAAGTACAGATACGTACTACACGCATGGATGAAATAGCCGAGAGAGGATACGCAGCCCATTGGAGATATAAGAGCCCTGACGATCAGGAATCGGAACTGGATAAATGGATTAAAAAAATTCGTGACTTGCTGCAAAAACCTTCTGCTGATGCACTTGAATTTCTTGATGAGTTTAAATTAAACTTATTTGCATCTGAAATATTTGTATTTACGCCAAAGGGTGATACTAAGAGTCTCCCTATAAATTCAACCGCCTTAGACCTGGCCTATGAAATTCATTCAGAAATTGGCAATAAAGCCATTGGTGCAAAAGTCAACCATAAGCTGGTACCATTAAATACAAAACTTAACAGTGGTGATCAGGTGGAAATTTTAACATCTGATAAACAAAAATCTCAGATTGAATGGCTCGATTACGTTATAACTGCTAAAGCCAAAGCAAGCATCAACCATGCTTTTAAGGCTGAAACAAAAAACCGACGGGAAAAAGGGAAGCAGGAACTTGAAGAAAAATTGAAAGAGTTAAAACTTTACCCCAGTTCACGAATCTTTCGAAAAATTCTGCCTGCATATGAAGTAATCTCGAAAGATGAGTTATACAGTAAAATAGGATCCGGAATAATAAACCTGAATAATCTGAAGAAAATTCTTAAAACAAATACTAAGAGCAAATGGATAAAGTATTGGGAATTGCAATTTGCCCGAGGAGGTAAGCGTAATAATGATTCCCGGAACGATCTTACCTCATCGGATATCGATTCAAAATCAACATTACTCTTAAAAGAGAACCTCGATGAACCAGGTGCGAATTATGTTATTGCGAAATGTTGCAACCCGATTCCCGGAGATGATGTAATTGGTTTTGATTCTGAGGGACAGATGGAAATTCATAAAACAAAATGCCCTATAGCCATACAACTTTTCTCCCAGCATGGTGATAAAATCACCACTGCTAAGTGGACTACACATAAAGTACTATCTTTTCTTGCCCGCATAAACATCTCAGGAATTGACCGATATGGTATGTTCAGCACAATAATAAATGTGATTACAAAAGAATTGAAAGTAAATATCCGCTCCGTAAATATCGCCAGTCATGATGGAATTTTTGACGGCACACTTGACTTATATGTTCATAATACTCAGGATCTTAACAATCTGATTTTAAATCTAATCAAAATTAAGGGCATAGAATCTGTTAACAGAGTAGAAAGCATTGAATAACAGTCCTAAATAATTGACAAGTGTCCATTCGGGTTAAGTATTAAATTTCATTTGGTTATGTTATTAAAATTTATTCTAAATAATAATAATGTTAAAAAAAATGTCTATTTTCGCTAATTGTTATTTAAACTAAGTCTAATTTATGATTAGTGAAGAAACCAAAGAGACTGTAAAAAAAATTTTTACAGATTATCTGGAAAAGAAAGGGCACAGGAAAACACCGGAGAGGTATGCTATATTAGATGAAATTTATACACGTACGGGCCATTTCGATATTGAAACGTTGTATATTTTCATGAAAAATAAGAATTATAGGGTTAGCAGGGCTACACTTTATAATACGATCGAATTGTTGCTTGATTGCAATCTTGTTGTAAAGCATCAATTTGGTAAAAATATTGCGCAATTTGAAAAAGCATACCAATGCATGCAACATGATCATTTAATAAATCTTGACACAGGTCAGGTAATTGAGTTTTGCGACCCGCGTATCGATGAAATAATAAGAACCGCTTGTGAACTGAACGACTTCATTCCTTCACACCATTCCCTCTATATATATGGTTATACCAACTCCAATAACAATAAGAAAAACAAATAGAGCCTCATACAAATCCATTGATATACTTACAATCTTTAAAGTTATCCACCATTTTTTTGTTCATAACTACATGGTATAAATTTTGCCCTTGTCCAAAAAAAAAAGTTAACTTGCAAGCCATAAAAAAATCAAAATAAATATGAAATCAGATGTACTTCTTGGCCTGCAATGGGGCGACGAGGGTAAAGGAAAGATTGTGGATGTTTTAGCCCCGGATTATAATGTAATAACACGTTTTCAAGGTGGGCCTAATGCAGGACACAGTCTTGAGTTTAATGAAATTAAACACGTTTTACACACTATTCCTTCCGGTATTTTCAGAGAAGACATCATCAATATTATTGCAAATGGAGTGGTAATTGACCCTTTGATATTTAAACGTGAAATTGAAGCTCTCAGAAAACTTGGGGTTAAGCCGGAAAACCGTCTTTTTATCTCTAAAAGGGCACACTTAATAGTTCCTACACATATCATTCTTGATAAAGCCTCAGAAGCAAGTAAGGGTGAATCTAAAATCGGATCAACACAAAAAGGAATAGGCCCGACATATATGGATAAAACCGGCCGTAACGGACTGCGTATTGGAGACATAATAGCTCCTGACTTTAAAGAAAAATACGACTACCTCGAAAACAAACACATCCAACTACTTAAACAATACGATTTTAGCTATGATCTTACTCAGGTAAAAAAGGAGTGGCTTGAAAGTATTGAAGAAATTAAAAAATTTCAACTTATTGATTCTGAACAAGTAATAAATGAATACCTTAAAAAGGGTAAAAAAGTACTTGCAGAGGGTGCTCAAGGTACATTACTGGATATTGAGTTTGGTTCATATCCTTTCGTGACATCATCAAATACCATCTGTGCAGGAGCTTGCACCGGAATGGGCGTTGCCCCCAACAAAATAGGCGAAGTGCTTGGCATTTTTAAAGCCTATTGTACCCGTGTAGGAAGCGGACCCTTCCCTACTGAGCTTTTTGATGAAACAGGAGAAAAACTCAGAAAGATAGGACATGAATTTGGTGCTACCACTGGACGTCCCCGCAGATGTGGCTGGCTCGACCTGCCTGCACTTAAATATTCCATTATGCTTAATGGCGTTACGCAGCTTATTATGACTAAAGCCGATGTGCTTACAGGATTTGATACCATTAAAGTATGCACACACTATAAAACCAAAGAGGGAAATATCGATTATCTGCCATTCGATCTAAACATTGACCTAGAACCGGTTTACATTGAAATGAAACCCTGGAAAAATGATATTACCAAAATCTGTTGCATGGAAGAAATGCCCCAGGAACTTATCGATTATATAAAATATATTGAAAAAGCCGTAGATGTACCCATAACAATTATATCTGTTGGCCCTGACAGGAAGGAAATAATATTCAGAAAATAAGTATTACCCGTTAGAAGGTTCTTCAAGGCCATATCCTGCTCCCTTGCTTTCGCGTTTCAGAAAAATCGCAAAAAATATCCCTAATATACCTAACCCTCCTAGCATAATCACAACATAATGGTAATTATAGCTTGCCAGCCCCAGTTGAACATTTTCTGCAGTGATTCCAGGATTTGTTTTATCAAGGACCTTCCCTATAATCCAAGGAAATAACATAAGACCATAATTCTGTATTGTAGTCATTGTTCCGTAAGCCGTACCCAAAGCAGAAAATTTCACAATTTTTGCAACACCCGGCCACATAGCAGCAGGAATTAATGAAAAGGCAATTCCCAGAACAAACAGGGGTATATACGGGGTAATTTTTGTAAATGCGAGACTTACGTATACAAGTACTAACAAAACCGAACCCAAAATCATTAATGTAGCACTCCTTCCTCTCTTATCAACAAACCCGCCAAAGACAGGTGTGAGAATAACTGTTCCAAATGGAATAATAGAAGTAATGCGTGACGATATTTCCGGATCAATACCAAACTTATTTGCAATAAAATCTGGTGCATATTGCAAAAATGGAAAGACCGCAGAATAAAACAAAACGCATAATAAAGTTATGTAAATAAATGATTTATTTACAAATAGCTGCAGCAAATCCTTAAACCTGAATTGTTCTTCCTCCTGATCCGATTCAACAGCTTTTATAATGCTTTGATTATCATATTTATTATCAAAATAACTATAGATAAAAAAGAAAAGAAATCCTGCCACAACTATCATTGCACCAATAAGCCCTGCCCTGGTCCATATCATGTGCTTTACTATATTTGGAGAAATCCAGAGCGCAGATATTTGACCTATTCTTGCAATAGCCAGATTAACACCAAATGCAAGGGCCATTTCTTTACCTTTAAACCACTTAACCATAACTTTACTGCTGATTACTATTACAGTCTCTGATCCAAGTCCGAAGAACATTCTGCCTAACATCATCATTTTTAGTTCAGGTGTATATTTGGGAGCAAATGAATTAAAAAAACTGTACCCCAATCCATTATTTCTAAAAATATCACTTGTTCCATAAAACGTCAGAATGGCGCCTGCCATCATAAAAAATGAAAATAAAATCCCTGTTTTTCGTATTCCCCATTTATCTAAAATAACCCCTCCTATTATAGCCATTACTAAAAAAGTATTAGAAATGCTATAAAATCCGAGCATCAAACCATAATCAGCATTGGTAAAACCAAGAGATGCCTGTAATTTAACTTTAATGCCAGAAAAAACATCATAAAAGTAATAACTGGAAAAAATTACCGCACTTATCGTTAACAGAACCCCCCATCTGTAAATAACAGATTCTTCTATCCTCCTTGGCTTCATTAATTTATATTATGCATTTAAAACAAAGCTCTAAAAGTATAATAAAATTTCTTCATCGCAAACAAGATATAGTTGACATTGATCACCATTCTGTTATTAAAAAGGAAAAAATGTTTTCGTAAAAAGAATTTCTATGTGTATTTTAGTGCTCTCAACAAAATCCACGGTATAAGATGGTAAAAAGTTTGAATCAACTATTTACTCACAGTGTTGAACAACATGCTAAGAACCCTTTTCTGTTAGAAAAACCCAAAGGGGCAACATCATATATAACCTACAATTACCAGCAAATTGAACAAGAAGTACACCAATTTGCTGCCGGATTAATATCACTGGGAATTAAAAAGGGTGATCGTGTTGCTCTGCTCTCCGAGGGCTGCAAGAACTGGGTTGTGGCAGAATTAGGAATTCTTTTTGCCGGAGCTGTAAATGTGCCTCTTTCCGTGAAACTAACAGAAGCGGAAGATATAAAGTTCAGGCTTGAACATTCAGGATCAAAGGCAATAATTGTTTCACCTCCACAATACAAAAAAATAAACGGCCTTCACGATCAGGTGCCGGGACTTGAAAAAGTAATAACCTATACATTACCAGAAAATTGTCATTCAAAAGATCTAAAATTTGACAATATAAAAGAATTAGGCAAACAATATCTTGAAAAGGATACCGAATCGTTCAATCAGATTTGGCAAGCTGTTACGGAAGATGATTTTGCTAACATTTGCTATACATCAGGCACAACCGCAGACCCAAAAGGCATTATACTTACACATAAAAATTACCTGGTAAATGTTGAGCAATCAAAAAGTAATTTTGTAGTACCTAAATGGTATACAACCCTCATAATGCTTCCATGGGATCATGCTTTCGCGCACACTGCAGGAATTTACACCCTTATTAGTGCAGGTGCAAGTTTCGCATCTGTTCAACAAGGAGATTCTCCTCTTGAAACATTAAAGAATGTTCCTAACAACATCAAAGAGATACGACCACATTTTATGTTTAGTGTACCTGCATTAGCAAAAAACTTTAAGAAAAATATCGAAAATGGAATCAGGACCAAAGGTAAAATGGCCCGGGTATTACTTAAATGGGGTCTCGCTTTAGGATATTATTATAATGGAATTGGATGGAACAAAGGCAAAGGATTACGAATTCTAATAAAACCATTGTATAAACTCTTTGATACCATACTTTTTAAAAAAATTCGTGAGAATTTTGGAGGTAGGATGCTGTTTTTTGTAGGAGGAGGTGCATTATTGGATTTGGAATTACAGCGTTTCTTTTATGCCATTGGCATCCCTATGTTTCAAGGTTATGGCCTTACTGAAGCATCCCCGGTAATAAGCAGCAGCAGTCTTGAAAAACACAAACTTGGTTCCTCTGGACTGATTGTTTCTGACCTGGAAGTAAAAATATGTGATGATGAGGGTAATGAACTACCCATAGGTGAAAAAGGCGAGATAGTAGTTCGGGGAGGGAACATAATGGCTGGTTATTGGAAAAATGAAGAAGCAACCAAAGAAGCCATCAAAGACGGATGGTTACATACAGGTGATATGGGTAGTATTGACAATGATAACTTTTTATATGTTTTTGGACGTTTTAAAAGCTTACTTATAGCAGACGATGGAGAAAAATACAGTCCCGAAGGTATCGAAGAAGCATTTATTAATCACTCTCCATATATTGAGCAATGCATGTTGTACAACAACCAGGATCCTTATACTATTGCCTTGATAGTCCCATCCCGAGAGGCATTGTTGAGATATACGAAAGACCACCATCTGGATATTAGTAATGAACATGATCTTGAAAAAATATTAAAACTCTATGAATCAGAAATGAATCATTATCGGAAACATGGTAAATACGCTGACATGTTCCCCCATAGATGGTTACCTGCCGCGATAGGTATACTAAGTGAAAGTTTTAACGAAGAAAATAAATTGATGAATAGCACGTTAAAAATAGTACGTGGAAAGATTATCGAACGATATAATGACAGAATTAAATATCTTTACACGCCAGATGCCAAGATAATTACGAACCAAAAAAACCTGGAGAACTTAAAAACTTTATTGATTAACAGATAGTATTCATTGAATTTTGTAAAAGGAAAATATGACATTGACTCTCCGGATTTTGTTACCAGGATAGTAAACGGAGATTGCGAGGCATATAACGTATTATATAAAAGCATGTATAAGAAGCTTTGTGCATATGCTAATGTTTTCCTTAAAGATTTGGAGCAAGCAGAAGAGATCGTACAAAATACTATTTGTAAAATTTGGGAAAACAGAGAGAGCCTGGGAAAAATTGATAAATTTCAGGCCTACCTTATACGAAGCGTTAAGAATGCTGCTATTAATGCAATAAAGCATGTGCAGGTACAAAATAAGTTTAAGGAACAAATAATAAATTTGATAGATGATGTAGAGGATTTTGTTAGTATGGCTGATAATAAGGAACTTAACACACAGATTCAGGATGCTATCGACAGCCTGCCTGAAAAGTCAAAAGCCATTTTTGTAATGAGCCGGTATGAAGAGATGAAATATTCAGAGATAGCTGAAAAAACAGGCATATCTATAAAAACGGTTGAGTATCATATAACTTCTGCATTAAAACAGTTGAGCATGAAACTTCAAAATGTTTTATACGTATTCATTGGTACAATTGTTATTATGTTTTACAATATGTTTTTATGACTAGGGTATTTATAAAGTAAATTGTTTTATATACAAAGGCACATAGATTAAGATGCTAAAACATTACGAAAATATTGAGATTGAAGAGTTAATAACCAGATTTCTTGATCATGAGACATCTCCGGAAGAGATAGCCATTATTCAGGATTTACTGGAACAAAACCCTGATGCTCAAAAAATATTTACCAACGTATATAAAACTCAGTACACTATAGAACTTGATAAAATTACCTCAAAGGTTGATCCTGATGCAGCTTTTGAAAAATTTTTAAAAACCACGAAACAAGAAAAACCTGCACATACAACAGAACCAAAACAGAATAAAACAAGAAAAATCATTCGATTAGCCATGCGTGTGGCTGCAGTATTGATGCTGGCAATAGGCATTTGGTTCACGTACAGCACCATTTCAAACAAAGAAAAATTAGTTCAGGTCGAATCTTATGACCAAAAGGACATGAAGATAACATTATCTGATAATTCAGAAGTTTACCTGAATAAAAATAGCCAGCTAAATTATCCTGAAGAGTTTAAAAATAAAAGCAAACGTCGTGTATCTCTTATTGGAGAAGCATTTTTCAATATACAATCCATAAAAAACAATCAGTTCATTGTTACAGCCGGGCCATGCGAGATAGTTGCGATTGGAACTTCATTCAATGTTATGACATATCCTGGGGAAAACAATATTATTATTAGCGTGAAAGAAGGCAGTGTTAGTGTTAAGGCAACACTTTCTGATGGAAGTGCAATCTTTGATACGGTTACAAGTGGAAATCAAACCACGTATTTAATAAATGAAGAAAAATTTGTAAAAAACAACATTATAAATGAAAATTATTTAGCTTGGAAAACAGGAATTATTACCTTTGCAAACACAAGATTGGAAGATGTCTTTCAACTTCTTGAAAATGTGTTTGATGTAAAAGCAAAAGTAAACAATAAGCAAATAAACGACTGTTTGTTTACAGGAAAATTTGACCATCAAACCATTGAACAGATTTTTCAAATACTTGAGCTTGCATTTGACATTCAGGTTGTAAAAAATGAAAACAAATTTGAAATTAACGGAACTGGTTGTTAATTTGTAAAGTAATAATTCCTTCCATGATAGGCAACTGGATATTTAGTAAATATACATGTTTTCATATATTTATCTTACTTTTTACAAATTCACTTTTCTCGCAAGAAGCTTTATTGAATAAAAGAATTACCTTGAATCAACAACAACTTACATTTGTTGAAGTTTTACAGGTTGTTGAGAAAAAAAGCGGGGTTAACTTTTCATACAACAGCGAGTTACTTCAAAGTGACATTCGGATAAATGTTAACGTTAATAACAGACCTATTAAAGACATCCTGAATGAAATGTTCCGGGAGACAGATATCAAATACCAGGAATTAAATGATCAGGTAGTGATCTTCAGGACCAGAAGGGATGAGATCGTTCTTAATCACAAAGAACAAATTATAAATGTTAGCGACTATAAAAAACCTGAAGTTCAAACAGAAAAGGCTCCAATAGAAGACTCCGCAAATATTCAGCCACGAACACCGAAAATAAACCCACTGCTATCCAGAAAGGCAAATGCTGTAGATAACAGCAACAAAGACTATATTGAAACCAAAAAGACAGCACAATACCAGGCAAAAAGAACATATTACGATAATATGAAGTATATCCCTTTTTATAAAAAACTATACTATGATATTGAACTGCATACACAAATGGAATACCCTCTGTTCCGCTCAATAAATCCCACACAAACGATTTATTCTGACTATGTTGATTTGTACAAAAATAACACACGGGATCGATTGGGTTTTAACTTTGGTGGCAGGCTTGATGTTTATTATAAGGACTATTTTGTAAAAACAGGATTGAATGTTTCGTTACGAAGGGAAGAATATGTGCATAAATACACGAACACTGAAGTTACGTGGCGGGATTCTTTATACAATACATACGAAACAATTCAATTAACAAAATATGATGGATATTGGGAACTCCTGGGAAATGATTCAAACTGGGTTCCAACAACATATTTTGTAGATTCAGTTATAACATATGAAAATTCGAAAACGATATATGATACAACTGAAAACTATATTAAAAATGAATATAGAAACAGAACAGCTTATTTCGAAATCCCATTACTATTTGGATACAATAAAAAACTTACTCACAAACTAAACCTCAACATATCTGGCGGATTCATTGCATCATTCTTAATTTATGAAAAAGGGAAACTCCCGGCATTTAGCGATTACACTGATATAATCGTTACTGAACGTAAGCATTACCTTTCAACCGGATTTGCAATTGTGGTTAATCCCAGTTTGCAATACAGGTTATCCCGACAATTAAGTCTTATGGCTGAACCGGCATTCCGTTTCAATTTAAGATCTGTATACAACAAAGACTTCCCGGTTGAAAAGAAGTTGATATACGGAGGATTAAATATTGGATTGGTATATAAACTCTAAATATAAATAATGAATAAAAAACACATTCATATAATACTGTTTAGAGTTTTTTTGTTGCTATTTACAACAATTAAAATGAACTATCTTGTTGCACAAGACACCATTCAACTTCCTTGCACAAAAGATACATACATGTCTTCTGAATACCCTGATAGTAATTTTGGCTTTCTTAAGCATATGATTATAGGTAATAACAATGGAGACATCTCTCAATTTAATTATAGCATTCTGGAATGCTATTTAAGCGGCATCCCGTCTGAGGCTGAGATTTTAAGCGCCAATTTAACTTTTCATTGCGATTCTGTATATGATAGCCCTATTAAAATAAAACCATTAGAAATACCCTGGTGCGAATCTTTTTACACATTTAATTTTAAATTACATGAAACAAATATTGACTCATTGGAGTTTCCCGCTTTGAGTAAAGGCTTAAATAAAATTGATATCACTCCATTTGTCCAAAACTGGGTTGGCAGAAACTATTTGAATGCTGGGATAATGATAGAAGCAAAGGAAATAGTTTTAGATAAATTCTATACAATCAGAACAAGTGATTACTCAAGCTTAACAGAAGACATCCCTCAGTTGGAAATAATCTACAATCTGCCTGCTGCATACTCTCAACTAAATTTTTATCCGGAAAAAGATATTATAATAACTAACCACACAGGCGAACCTACAGCTAGCAGAAATAATGAATATAATTATTCTGTTGCAGCATGGTCATGGTCTCACAATGGTACGCCATCCAGAGTTAGAAGCCTTATTCAGTTTGATCTTGATCATATACCCGATGAAGATTCAATCTTAAGTGCAACATTATATTTAATTAATGACGGAATTCAACTACAATCACCCTTGAATGGACCGAATGATAGTTGGCTTCTAAGAATACTGGAACCCTGGGATGCAGATACTATAACATGGAATAACGGGAACATGATTAGTACCATAAATACAATTGAACCTGGAGCCATTTATCTTCCCGGGACTTCTGCTGCTGATGAAGGGAGGATTGTAGACGTTACAGACCTTGTAAGGGCCTGGAAAAGGAATGAAATTAACAATTATGGTTTGCTCTTTAAATTGAACACTGAAGTAGATTTAGATTATAGAAAAATGCAATTTGCATCAAGTGACAATGAAATATTGGCAACCCATCCAAGACTTGAAATAAAATTTTACCGTGATCAGTTATTCACCCAAAGAGATGATATAGCTGTCACACATGACCTAGCTGCTTCATATGGCGCATCTTGGGCTGATTTCAACAATGACGGCTGGGAAGATCTTTTTATCATTAACAACAATTCTAAAAACTGCCTGTATAAAAATAATGGAGACGGCAGCTTTACTAAAATTACTATAGGAAGTATTGTTAACGATGTTGGCAATTGGTATTCTTCATCCTGGGGAGATATTGATAATGACGGATTCCTCGATCTGTTTGTAACAAATGTCGATGCCGCCTCAAATAATAAAATATATCATAATAACGGAAACGAAACATTTACAGAAATTACGACCGGTGTTATGCTAAGCGACAAATCATATAGTACTGCTTGCGCGTGGGGTGATTATGATAACGATGGTTTTGTCGATCTGTATGTAAGTAACAGATCATCTGGCGCTAACTGGCTTTATAAGAATAATGGGGACCTTACCTTCTCAAAAATAACTGGTACTGTAGTAAACGACAACTCAGATTGCTATGGCATAGAATGGTGCGATATAAATGAAGATGGAAATATTGACCTGTATGTTACGAGTGCAAATCCTGCATCAACTAATTTTCTATATTTTAACCAGGGAGACGGGACATTCATTAAAGATAATATAAGTAATATTGGATCATTAATAACCAGGTCAGTATACCCGCATTGGATTGATGTTAATAACGACCTTCACTGGGATTTGTTTGTTTCAAACGGCGGAAGTGGATATTCCTCTCAAAATAATTTTTATTATAATAACGGTGAAGGAACATTTCATGAAGATACACTAGGTCCGTTTGTTGCCTCAATATCATCCACAACATGTTCACCACCCTGGGGTGATTTCAATAATGACGGATACATAGATGTAATTCACAACAATTACTTAACAGCTCAACCTAACAACTTATATTTAAATACTCCTTCATTTGTATTTGATGAAATAACCAGCGAACCCTTTGTATCGGCACCAAAAAATGCTGGTATGGCTTATGCCGATTATGATAATGACGGGGATCTGGATCTATTCATGCCCACCTTCCTAAGTACCGATTCCAACCTCTTTTTCGAGAACACAGGTACTATACTTAATTACTTGAAAGTAAAATGTGTTGGAGTAATTTCAAATGCTGCGGCAATTGGAGCCATCGTAAAAATTAAAGCAGATGGTCATTGGCAGATGAGAAAAATATCCGGAAGCTCCGGAGTTCAATTCCAAAGTACATTAATATCGCACTTCGGAATTGGAAATGCAAATACTGTCGATTCGATCATAGTAGAGTGGCCATCGGGATTGAAAACAGAATTATCCAATATTTCTTCAAACCAGAAAATTACTGTTTATGAACTGTCAAAAATTGAAGGCAATATTACTTTTAATGGTCATTTAACAGATACTAACGACATACTATTATACCCTGTAGCTGATGTGAAACCTTCCACCCCTATTAGAGAAGGAACCAGCAAGGATGGCACATATAGTATAGATAGCATTCCTGCCGGACTTTATAAAATAATGGTAATTCCTAAAGGAAGTTACAGCGATTCTTGTATCTCAACTTATTATAAAAAATCAGAATTCTGGGAAAATGCTGATACAATTTTCGTTTCAGGAATTTTAGATTCAACAGGTACAAATATTGATCTTCTGCCTTTCATTTTCACGGAAAAAGATCCTGTGCTAGTTCTTCACTATCCTTTTAATAATGATACAATAGATATTAGTGGAAATAACCATCACGCTATAAATCATGGTGCATTAACCGGTCATGACAGGTTTGGTTTTTACAAAAGATCCTTCAATTTTAATGGTATGGATGGATACATATCATGTAATGATTCTTTGTCTGAGATCCTCAACAATATATCTGTCAGTTTTTGGGTACAAACAACCAATAAATCAAACTCTGTACTTATTTCAAAGTATGACCCGGCAAATAATTCCGGATTCTATATTCAAATGTTAGTTAATGGAAATGTAATACTCAGTGGGAAAAATGGAAAAAGTGAATTAATTTCCACACCCACACTTTCTGTTAATATTAGTGATGGTAATCCTCACCATATTGTAGGAATTATTAATGATGACAAATGGGAAATAATAGTTGACACGATATATAAATCATTTGTTGATGCACCGGCAGGCAAGTATCCTTTTATTGCAAATACCTCATCATTTAAAATAGGAGAAACCTATGCAGGTGCTATAGATGACATTTATTTATATAATTATAAAATTTCATTAGCAGATATACAAAATCATTTTATGGAGAACAGGTATATGATTGAAGGAATTATCACTTACAATGGTAATCTAATTAATAATGGAATAGTATACTTATATGATATTGATTCAGCCGGATCAGATCAACTCATCCCTCTCAAACAATGTAATTTATATCTTGGAACCTATTCTTTCGATTTTATATACCCACATGCATATAAAGTGCTTGCATCACCAGGATTACCGGTGCTAACATATTGCAGTCCAACTTTTTACCAACATCAAAGATTATGGGAAAAAGCAACGGACTTAGTCATTTCTGTCAATAACAGAGCCGGCATTGATATTGAATTACTATCAATCACCCCTGGCCATACTGTTAAGGGAAATGTATACACCTGTAATGGACCATTAATAACAGGCAATATAATATTATCAAATATTAGTGATGTAAATGACATACTTCCAACAGATATTATTAATGGTCAATATGAGTTAACAGAAGTTCCGACTGGCACCTATAATATCCTAGCAAAGACTAAAGAGAATGACAGCATAAAATATAAAGACACCTATTATGTAAATTCCTCAACAATATCAGTACGCAGCAATTTATATATAAATAAAGATACTTCAGAAATTAATATTCAATTGCTCCCTACTACTTATAATGATGATTGTTACCTATTTAGAGGAGATGTATATGCAGGAGATCAACTTCTATCTGAAGGAACTGTTGAACTCTACAATTCTGATCAGGATATTAACGAACTACAATTTACAACAACAATCAACAATGGATCATATAATATCCCATTAGTTTATCCGGGCAAATACAAAATAAAAGCTATCCCCGATCCGGAAAGCCTCGAGAATAATGACTATTATCCGACATGGTATACACATAGTATGGATATACTCAATGCCTATGAGTTTAATATGCTACACAGTATCAGGGCTGACATTCAATTATTACCCAAAACAAAAAAACTGGCTTATGTGCATATTGAACCATCAATGTTTACAGTTTATCCAAATCCATTTAATGAAAAAATTCATATATACTATTCGGTAGACTTTGAAAATTCATTACTGGTGAAAATCATTGGAATAGATGGAAATTTGTATTATTTAAAAGTTTTCAATAATCAAAATGGAGAAGGAACGATTGAAATTAGTACTGATGCATTACCAAGAAGTATTTACATACTAGATATTTTGATAAACGATGAAGGTATGTGGAAATCCAAAATCATCAAACAATAATTATAAAGAGATTAATACTCAAGTACCTCTTCCCTCTTCAAGAGTGTATAAATATCACCTTCAATTTTACTTACACCATAATCATAACAATAATAACACGTTTTCTCATCACCTGAAACCTGCATATTTGTAAAAAAATCAAAATTAAATCCTTTCAATAATAATTTATCCCTTTGTATATTTTCTATACCTGCAAGCCAAAGGTCTTTTAGTATTCTGTGGTTTTTGAGGAGTATTGAATTCACATCTCTTAATAATTTTGCCGTATCCTTGTTCTTTCGGTTATTATAACTATTTCGGCAATGATCACTGCAAAACTTCTTATCACTGCGTCCTAATATTTTATCACCACATTCGGGACAAGTATTATCCATTTTTTTATAACTTTTTTTGTTTGTAAATATAAGAAAATCAAAATTATATCCGACATTAAACATTTATAAACGACTATAAACGCTTAAATACCGACTTAAGTTTGCAACATGTACTTACTTTGTTTCAACAAATTGAAATTAATAAAAACAATAATTATTAACCATTTAAATTTAAAGTCATGAATAATTTAAGAAACAGAGTACAACTAATTGGACATTTAGGTATGAATCCTGAAATTAAAAAATTTGATGCCGGTAAAACAATGGCAAAAATGACCTTAGCCACAAACGACACGTACAAAAACGCTAACGGTGAAAAGATAACCGACACACAATGGCATAACCTGGTAGCCTGGGGACGTACAGCAACACTGGCTGAGAATTATCTCGAAAAAGGAAAAGAAATTGCTATAGAAGGCAAGTTAGTTCATCGCTCTTATGATGACAAAGATGGTAACAAAAAATACGTTACCGAAATTGTAGTAAATGAAATAGTACTGCTAGGAAAGAAAAACTAAAAACTGCTGTAATATCGAAAAAGCCCTTGAGATAAATTTTCAAGGGCTTTTTTGTTTAGTTAAATAAAAACAAATAAGCAATTAAACATAAACTTTTTCGTAACAATTATAGGGGAACAATCGTAATAAATTGTTTATATAGAAAAGTTTAAGATTATCTGCTATGCAGAATTTGTGGAGAAGGATATCGCTGCTAGGAATAGACAAAACAATACATAAGTCGTACAGGCACGAAATTGTTTTACTGAATCGTATTAACATCATAGTGCTTTTACTGGCATTATTACTTTTGGTTCTGGATATCATTGGGTCAAGTATCCTGGATAAAGTATTCGACGTAGGATCATTAAGATTAGTTTTAATAATTTTTATTTCCACTATTCAATTATTACTAAATTCTTACCAATACTTTCGCTTATCAAAACTATCACTGGTATTTACACTCCCATTTCTACTCATAATATTCCCTACTATCTTCAAAAAAGTTTCCAATGAATATTTTGTCTGGTTTCCATTTGTACCCGTCACTCTGTCTATAATACCTCACTTAATATTCAATTATAAGTTAGAAAAGTTTTATTTGTTTTTTTCATTAACTATTTATCTGGTGTTAACAATTTTTATAGACAAAATAATGTTAATTCACTCTGTTGAATTGCCGGAAATTTTTCCCATAATTCAAAAAGGATATCCTTACTATAAACTAGCATCCATTGTTAGTTTTATCTTTTTAAATGCATCCCTCTTTTATTTGTTTTCTGAAAACCGCAAACATGAAACCACACTTTTCTTTGCTCATCAGAATATTGATAGAAAACGTCTCGAACTAAAACACAAACATGCTGAACTAAACATAAAACATGAAGAACTGCTGAACAAAAACAGGGAGCTTGAAAAAGTTTTGGCTGAACTAAGTGAAACCCAGGATAAACTTATAGAATCAGAAAAGATGGCAACTTTGGGGACACTAACTGCTGGTATTGCCCATGACATTGTAAATCCACTCAATTTTATATCTGGGATCATCCAGATTATAACACGCGATATAGAATTATTGGGTCACCAGCGCGGTATAAGAAGCGATAAAGCCAGCGAAACCCTGGTGAAAGAAATGGAAAATATTATAATTGATGCAAATCAGGGCGTTGAGAGGATTACCGGCATTATAAGTGGTTTATTAACATTCTCCTATGAAGGTAAATCTGAAGTTACTAAAAACGATGTGCACAATATCATTGAATCTTCACTTCTCATAATTAAATCAAAACTTTCTCATGAAATCACATTAAAGAAATCATATCATAATATTCCTGATATTCTATGCGATGAAGGAAAAATATATCAAGTCATCTTAAATATAATAGATAACGCCATATTTGCAATTAAAAGCAAACCTGTATTGAATAATGAAGAAATTGTAATTAAAACGGATTTGGTTGAATCTGATAATAAAAAATATGTATCTGTTACCATTGAAAATACGGGACCACCTATCCCGGATGATGTAATAACAAAAATATTTAATCCTTTCTATACCACAAAAAGGAAGGGTGAAGGGACAGGCCTGGGCCTTTCGATATGTAATAATATCATTCTTGAGCATAAAGGAATTTTAAAAGTACAAAACCGGGAAGATGAACGGGTAGTATTTACGATTCTCCTTCCTGTATAATAACCTCTCCTGCAAAATAACAAATATTCATTTTAACAAATTTTATGATCAATATAATAAATTGAATTACAATTTATTATGCATAATTCGAGATAAAAATCCAATTAGTATTACGAATTTTCTCGTAATAAATATTTGGAATTACGAAAACAATCGTATATATTTGTACGAAATTATTCGTAATTAATAATTCTATTAAAATGTCAAATAAACCAACAGCAGCTGAACTGGAAGTATTAAAGGTACTCTGGTCAAAAGGACCTACCACTGTGAAGGAGGTAAATGAAGTACTTAATGAAAAAAGAGATGTGGGTTATACAACAACTTTAAAAATTATGCAATTGATGCATGAAAAAGGCATGTTGTCAAGAGAAGAAAACGGCAGAAGTCACATTTACACACCTGAAATTGATGAAAAACAAGCCCAGGATGCCCTTGTAAATAACTTATTAACTACTGCTTTTGAAGGTTCAGCAATGAAGCTTGTTATGCAAGCTCTGGGTAATACAAAAACTTCAAAAGAAGATCTTGAGCAAATTAAAAATTTTATTAATAAAATGGAGGAGGAAAACAAATGAGTTCCCTTGAAAAACTACTCTCGTCAGATCTTATCAGATCCTTGGGCTGGTCATTGGTCCATTCCCTTTGGCAAGGCGCCATTCTCGCATTACTTTTTGCTGTAATCCTGCTATTTTTACATAAATACTCATCAAAAACAAGATATTTTTTGTCAGTTAGCGTCCTTCTCATGTTTTTTCTGTCTTTTGCAATTACATTCACTCTTGTATATAGTAAATATAAGAACGCACCTGCTACAAGCACAATTGTACAGATAGATAATCCTGTTTTTACAAATATCAGTGAACAACGAGCTAGTGAGTTCACTCAAAATGATAATATTATTGCTGAGCAAACATTAGTGGTAGAAACAGAGAGGCTATCTATAAAAAAAATCATGGCAGGTTTCACAAGCTATTATAACGAACATTTACATTTAATTGTTACTATTTGGCTACTTGGGGTATTGTTGCTCACACTCAAATTGCTTGGTGGACTTGGCTATGCACAGCGGTTAAAAAAATACAAAATACATCAAGTTCCTGAAACATGGCAGGATCGCTTTATGGAACTAAAATCACGGTTTGGGTTAAATAAAAAGATCACTTTCCTTGAATCAGCATTAGCTAAAGTTCCACAGGCAATTGGGTACTTCAAACCAGCAATATTATTGCCGGCTGGTCTTCTAACAGGACTCTCAGCCAAACAGATTGAATCCATTATATTACATGAACTGGCTCATATTTTCAGACGAGATTATCTGATAAATATAATACAATCCATAGTTGAAATAATATTCTTCTATCATCCTGCTGTATGGTGGATATCATCTATTATCCGTGAAGAAAGGGAAAACTGCTGTGATGATATGGTAGTAGAAATGTCTGGTGATAAAATAAACTATATGAAAACACTTGTTGACCTGGAAGAATATCAAAATATACCAGTAAACATGGCCATGGCTATTTCCGGTAAAAAAGGAAATAAATTGTTTAACAGGATTAAACGGATAAGCCTTAATTCAAAACGGATGTCGAACTTTTCAGAAGGCTTTGTAGCCGCGTGCATTATATTCTTCAGCATTTTTATTCTTGGATTCTCTGCTCATGCATCTGTTAAAAAAACAGGAGGATATACTGCGAGAAATATTAATAATGAGGAATTGATGTCATCAGATTCAGTTCTTGCCATACAGTTTAGTAACGGAAAGTATGGTGACAGTTCAGTCTATATTCATCAACCTGACGATAGCATTTTAAATATAAAGGCATCAAAAGACAAGAAGAATGAATTAGTCATAAGCCAGGCAGATAGTATCATTCTGTTGGCTAAAAATTTTGCCAACGTGGATGTAAAACAGGAAAATGGAATGACATCCATTGTAATAACAAATAAAACCAAGGTCCAAGATGCTGAACCGGATGTTCAACCTTCAATATCAACTGGAAGAAGTGAAACCGAAGCTCCAACTACTGGATCCATAAGAGAAACCGAATATGTTTACGGGAATGGGAAATTATTTGAAGCCGTAAAGAATAAAAACTACATGGAAACCGAGCGATTGTTGAAAGCAGGTGCCAATCCCAATGAAAGAAATAAAGACGGTTATCCCTGTCTGGTAGAAGCTTCAAAAAGAGGCATGTATAGTATTACTAAATTATTACTTGAATATGGGGCTGACCCGGATATTACATATAATGATAACTGGACTCCGTTGCTAAAAGCCGTTCAGGATAACAGATATGCTACAGTGGACCTGCTAATCACAAATGGTGCTGATGTAAACCATGCTGATGTAAAAGGATGGACACCTCTCATGGAAGCCGGTGACGAAGACTACATCATTATGAAAACATTGATTGATCATGGTGCTAATATCCATTTTAAATCACATGATGGAAGAACTGCACTTTTTGAAGCAGTAAAAGGCAATAGTTATGAAAATACCAAGCAATTATTAGACGCGGGAGCAAAAGTAAATGTTCAGCAATACGATGGTTATACGTGCCTTATGGAAGCAGCCGATGAGCAGCTTGAGATAACCATTCTGTTGTTACAGCGTGGTGCTGATATCAACCTCAGCAAATACAATGGATGGACGCCATTACATAATGCCATAAAAGATGGGAGATATGATTTAACAAAACTACTAATTGATAACGGAGCTGATTTAAATGCTGCATACAAAGGATTGACTCCCTATGAGTATGCGCGGGATATTGGACAGCATGATTTAGCGCGCTTATTAAAGAAGGAAATGCTGGGCAAAAAAGGACATTAATGTTTGATTAAAACGCTGACACAATATTTTGTAAAGAATAAGTTCAGAAAAATTTTGGTGATGATCTTTTAGAAAAACAAAATAGCAGTTTCTACTTTTAAATAAAAAATACAAATATGAAGCGCAGGATAATAATTAGTATTTTGATCTTTTTATTCAGTTTAATCTCAAATGTATCAGGACAAAACCTGAATACTAAGGATTCATTGAAAGCTTGCATCATTATAAATGACTTTTTTGATTGGTACCTTGGGGCTATTAATAAAAAAAACAATTCTGCCTATCAACCAAGATTCATGGAAAGTAAGATAGGGTATACAAGTTTGGATTTTAAAGAATATTTTAAAAATCTTAAAAAACACCATTGCTCTAATACATTGATTAAAAATGAAAGAGAATCGTATAATCAATGTTTAAAAAACCTGGAAGAAATACCATACAGTGATTTTATAACTCAATTCACAAAATCAGATCAATATGAAAAGATTGATTGCGGTTTGGTGAATAATCATCGGTGGATATGTAGACAAGAATCCATACAAGGTATTCGGATTAAAACTGTAAGACAGGATTCATGTAATCAAATTAAAGTGGTTATAGATTATTATTCTGATAATGAAGAAAATAATGAGATATTCAAAATAAGAAATAGTGAAATAATGATATTAAAACTAAAAAATAGTGAAATGAAAATTAATAGTATCGATTGCAGAAATTAAAGGTTTACATTCAATATCATTCACTTATAAAAATTTTCATATTCACTAAGAGGCTTAATTAAACAACATTGGATTAGTAATAATATTTAATAGCAGTAACTAAGTCCCGAAGTTTGTTCCACGAGTTAAGAATACATCTTTATTATAATCGGGGCAAACTGAATGTTTACCTTATCCTTTAAAGTAATAAGAATATAAAAAAAACATTTAGACTATGAGTGCTTCATCCTCACAACTACTTAAATGTTAATTTGTATTCATTTAGTAAGTACTCCTCTGCCTCTATTGACCATAATCCATTATTCCTGTTACATATTTCATGTAAAGTTCTAAAGAAAGGATCAGTCTTTCCTTTTTCAGCAAAATCAGTTATAGCAGTTAAAGGCATTTTTATATGTGTGTACATCAATTTTTTACCCCCTGGAATTTTAGGCAGGTTGAGTGTTGTATGCGGAACCGCATCCAATCCCCCGATATGAGTAACTAATCCGGCAGGATCAAGTCCTTTTGAAAGATAATAAAGAGCCTCTTTAAGGTCATCATTATTTCCTCCTGAAGTACCAACCACATGAGTAAAACGATAATGAATGTTATAAAAATTGAATTTAGCACTGAATTTAGGATCAGATGGCCCTGCAAAAAAATTTAAACAACCATCTTCAGCAAGCAATGCATCTGCCTGTTCAACCAAAGCTGATACAGGGGCAAAAACGAATACATCATCATAACCTTTGCCATTTGTAATTTCCAATAACCCCTTAACCTGATCAGGGAAATTGCTTGTGTTTACGTACATCAATTGTATACCTTTTTTAGCAGCTTCTCCAGGTGTATACAAGCTGGCAGCCCTGTCAAGCCTTTCCTGATCTATATCCGTAATGATCAGCTTACCGGGATGCCTGTCTTCACGATGAATGGCATAATTAATTGCAGCGAGTCCCATGGGCCCGGCGCCTGCCAGAATGATCATATCCCCTTTTTCTTTGATATCCATTTTGTGCACATAGGAGCCTGGCGTTGCATGGTAATTTGCATGCATTGCTCCAATCACACATGATAGTGGCTCTGCCAAAGATGCAGCATAAAATCCTTTGCCTTCATAGGATAACAGGCAATCCTGCTCCATTACTTCAGAAGGAATTATTATATATGTAGCATCCCCACCAATGTATTTGTATGAATAACCAGGAGCGCTTAGAATTCCAACAGGCCCTTTTTCATAATTTAATGCCGGCTGTATTGAAAATTTCTGCCCTGCAGTGAATTTGTGCTGCCAGTCCTTACCTATATCAATCAATTCACCAGCAAATTCATGTCCAATTATAATGGGGTTTTTTGTCACATCATTTGGGATACGTTTGTGCTCAGTTCCCTGGGTTGCTGCTTTATAGGATGACATGCACAAAGAGTCTGTCACAATTTTTGCCAGTATCTCATTGTCCTTAATCTTTGGTAAATCAAATTCTTCAAGCCTCAAGTCTTCTTTACCGTATAGTCGTACTGCTTTTGTCTTCATTTTAGAGTTTCGGTGTTATAAATAATTACCAAAGATAAACGTTCCTGAGGAAATTTAGTTTAACATATTTTGCCCCCCTGTGACAGGAACTGCCTGTCCGGTTTCATATTCCTGCTCCATTACATAGTATATAGCCCTTACCACATCAATAACACGGCATCCCCTACCGGCAGGAACCTGTTTCTCGTAAAATTTCTTTACATCCTCAATATTTTTTGCACCGGGAACTTTCCCGGCTTTTAAATATTGTACAAACAATCCGTTTTGCGGATCTGACCATAGCGGACCATCAAAGAAATTACCCGGACATATAGAGTTAACTTTAATTCTATCCGGCATTAACTCTAATGCAAATGATTGTGTAAGACCAATACCTCCAAATTTTCCACCGGCATAGGCAAAATTTTTGTTACTTCCCTTAAGACCGGATTTTGAGTTTATTTGTATAATATCAAAATATCTCTTATCTGAATATGCGCTTTGGATTTTCATTACAGCAGATGAATATTTAGCACAGTAAAAATATCCTGTATAGTTCACATTGGTCATCAATGCAAAGGTTTTGGGATCCATCTCATCCAGGCCCCCGGCTCGTAAAATTCCGGCATTACTTATCATTACATCAAGACCGCCAAATTCTATTACGCTCTGTGCTACTAAGTTTTCCACGCTCTCAGGATTGGAAACATCAGCATGAACAAAAAAGGCTTTATTTGCTCTTCCCATCTTGTTTAACTGATTTTCAAGGGTTTTTCCTTTTTCTTCATTCAGGTCAGCAATGATAATATTAGCACCTTCAGAAAACATTTCTTCAACGATTCCTTCCCCAAAGCCCATGGCTCCGCCGGTTACTATCACTATTTTTTGGTTTGCACGACCGTCAACCGGGATGTCAGGAACAGAAAGCTTTAATTTCTCCCCTTTCTGCCATTTCTTGTAAATATCAGTTAAAAAATCTACATTTGCCTTGCTTTGAGAAAAAGCAACCAGGCCCTGCCCGTCCAAACCTATGAAACAACTGGTGGGCAGGGCACTGGATTTCTTCTTCAACTCCTGAAGACCTTCATCGCCTTCTATCTTCATTGAAATAATATGATCAGGATACTCCTTTTTAAAATTTTGAATTTGATCGTCCGTAGCCTCAATAAATTTAGCAATTCCCGCATTCTTTCCTTTTGACAGGATCATACGGATTGCAGGTAATATGTTAACCAGGTGATCCATTACTTTTTATTGAAATAATAGTTAATTACTGCATCCCCTAAATCTTCCAATTCATCACGTTTATCTTTTTGATATCCCTTATACCATAATCCACCCTTCTCCATTAAAAATTGGTGTGCCGCAACAACACAGGCTCCTCTGTAATTAATTTCTTTTAATACCTCTGATAAATCTTCTTTTCTACGGCATGAAATTTTTATGGGTGCCTTCCCCGGAGCATTGTGCTCTGTACCGTAAGTAATCACAAATCCCTTGTTGTAGAAAAATTCTGAATATTCGGTTAAAGGTTCTATTGCATTTCTTCCAGGAATGAATTCAATACTAGAAATATTGTTTTTCTCAAGCTCTTTAAGCAAAGCTTCTTTATTTCCTTCAAACTCTGTATATGTATTATCAGGATCGTCCAATAATAACGGATAAGTAGTGATACCGCCTGATGCCAGTATTACCTCATTTATCTCCTGTAAACTCATGAATGCGCTTTCTTCTTCGGGGATAAATGCTTTTCCTCCAGCTTTTAGCAGTTTACTTCTGATTTCATTCTCCAATGCAGCAAAATCAGACAATGGAGATTTTGGTGCACTACCAAACAAAGTAGTATAAAAAACCATCCTGTCAGATTCATTAGTATATACTTTTTCGGCTTTTACCCGTAAAGCTGTTGCCAGGTGCCTCTCTCGTATCAAGTGCTTTGCATACACTTCATACATCTCTTTCATGGAGAATTGTATGGCAGGATTTATAGGCTTTAGCAAATCGTTCAATTTATTGATCATCCCGGCAATCTGATCCTGTCCGGCATCAATTACTGATTTAAGCTTTGATTTGAGGGATTCGGATAACTCAGAATTTTGCTTCAGCCCTTTTCCACTAATATAAATTCTTCCAGGATTATTTGGGTCATTTATCCGAATATTGTTTTCCTGAGCATCCTTTTTTACGCCAATGAATTCAATATTTAGTAAAGGAAATATGCCTGATGTTTTGCATTTCTCAATAAATTCATCATACCCCCTGGTAACCAGAAAATCATTAATCCCTAATACCTGCACTTTCTCTTCTGCTGCTTGTTTTACAGCTTCTTCAATATCTTTAAAGGCACTGAATGAATAAGGTGTGTGAATATGAGCATTAACATCAGGAATGGTCTTTATATCCTGCTTCTCATACCACAACATCAGGTCGTTTACCGTGGGAAAATCATCAAACAATCCTTTTCTTTGCATAGTTATTGCAATTCTATAATTAAATTCCTTTTTTAGCCCTGTTTAGTTTTTCCTCGTCACTAAAGTCATTTGTAACGGTATGACCATTTAGAGGTAATATTTTCTCATGAATAGCGTCTAAAATCCATGAAGCTTGAGGAAAGAAGTAATCTTCGAGCTCATGGGCAGGGATGATCCAGTTACGTGATCCCACCACCACAGGTGGAGCATCCAGGTAATCAAATGCCAGCTCGGTTATGTTTTGAGCCATATCTTTAAGATATGATCCACGCTCATTTGCATCACTGGTAAGCAATATGCGGCCGGTTTTCTTCAATGATTCGATTACCAGGTCGTAGTTGAACGGCACTAGTGAACGAGCATCTATAATCTCTGCTGAGAGGCCATATTTTTCTTTTAAAATATCTGCAGCTTCAATAGCTCTGTAAAGTGTAGCACCGATAGTTAGAATAGTAATATCACTTCCTTCACGCTTAATATCTGGTTCCCCTAATGGAATTTCATAATAACCTTCAGGTACCCCTCCCTTGTGAAATTCTTCGCCAATTCCATATAAGCGCTGGCTTTCAAAGAAGATAACCGGGTCGGCTCCCTGTAAGGCAGCATTCATCAAGCCCTTTGAATCGTATGGAGTAGCAGGGAAGACTACTTTCAACCCGGGTATATGTGCTACTAATGAAGACCAGTCCTGTGAATGTTGTGCGCCATATTTTGACCCTACAGAAACCCTCAAAACTACAGGCATTTTTATGAGGTTCCCGCTCATAGCCTGCCATTTGGGCATCTGGTTAAATACTTCATCACCTGAACGACCTAAAAAGTCGCAATACATAATTTCAGGCATTACACGGCCACCGCAAATTGCGTAACCAATAGCTGTACCAACAATAGATCCTTCAGATATAGGTGAGTTAAATAACCGATGATAAGGTAATGCTTCGGTTAAACCACGATATACTGCAAAAGCACCACCCCAGTCACGATTTTCTTCACCATAAGCTATAAAAGTCGGATCTTTATAAAACCTGTCGATAATTGCTTCGAATAGTCCGTCACGAAGCTGGTATTGCTTCATGGATGAATGCGGTTTACCGTTTTCATCAAATGCAAAACGTTCTTTTCTGGCTATCTGCTGTACTCTAGGATTCTCTGTGATAGGATGATTCACATCAACTGGACGATCTTCCATTTTGTCTATTGACTCATCCGCAAACATCATTTCGCCAATAAGGTTTGGATATTTAACCATATCCATACGTGGTGATACCTCGTCATTTATTGAAAGTTTCATCGCATATGTTACCAGTTCTTCAGCTTCTTTCTTAATTTTTTCAAGAGAAGCTTTAGCAGCAACTTTAGCTTTTACTAGTTCATTACCGTATGAAATAATAGAATCAACTTCCTGCCATGATTCAACCTCCTCTTTTGAACGGTAGGATGAAGAATCTGAAGGTGAGTGACCACTAAAACGATATGTTAATACATCCAGAAAGACAGGGCCTTTCTTTTCTTTAATAATTTGCATCTTACGCTTATATGCATCAATCAAAGCAAGCGGGTTATAGCCATCAACCCGTTCAGCATGGGCATTGTATATATTTAAACCTGCTCCTACCCTTGCAGCTATATCGTAGCCCATAGTTTCTCCACAGGTCTGGCCACCCATGCCATACTGGTTATTCATAATATTGAAAACAAGTGGTAATCCACCTTTCATATCTCCTTCCCACAGTTTTTCAAATTGATCCATCACGGCAAACATCAGGCCTTCCCAAACCGGACCACAAGCCAGAGATGCATCACCAATATTTGCTACCACAATACCAGGCTTACGGTTCACCTTTTTATAAAGTGCTGCCCCTACAGCGATATCACCTGATCCACCTACAATAGCATTGTTTGGATAAATACCAAAAGGAGTAAAAAAGGCGTGCATGGATCCACCCAAACCTTTATTAAACCCTGTTTCACGGGCAAATATCTCTGCCAGGGTACCATAAGTTAAAAACCGAATAGCAAGAGATTTCACATCTCCTTTATGACCTTTTTCCACTATGGAAAGTATGCGGCCTCCAAAGAAGTCTTTCATGATCTTCATCAGGCTCTTATCATCCAGCTTGTGTATTACCGAAAGTCCTTTAGCCAGAATCTCACCATGCGAACGGTGAGAACCAAAAATATAATCATCAATTCCCAGGTTGTAAGCCATACCAACCGCAGCAGCTTCCTGCCCTATTGAAAGGTGTGCAGGACCAGGGTGATTATATTTAATACCATTATATTCATTGGTAGTTTTTACCAGGTTCAACATGGTCTCAAACTCTCTTATAATAACCATGTCTCGATAAATCCTTACCAGATCATCATTCGAATAATTCTTCTTCTCATCGGTAATGCTCTTGTTATAAGCATTTACAGGAATTGGGTCAATTTTTAACACTCCCGACTTCCGAACCTTCTTTGGATCAATAAATTGACTTTTTGGCATTATTTTATTTTTTATAAATTCTTCTCTTTTTTAGTATTGTTCCCAGGCAGTTTGGTGGAGAAACCAATCCACCAAATCACCTGGAATCAATAACTATGAACTAACAGACACCATTAAGTATTACACTATTTCAGTTGAAAAGTTTTCAATCTCATTTTTTATTTCTGCCAGGAATTTCGTGGCAGGCCCACCATCCAATGCACGGTGATCGTATGTTAGGGATAACCCGATGTAGGGTATAAATGCAAATGTCCCGTCTTCTGTCAAAGCAGGACGGTTAATTATGGTATTTACACCCAAAATCCCCGCCTGGGGCATATTAAGTACCGGAGTAAACATCTCAACCCCGTAATTCCCTAAGTTTGACACAGTAAATGTAGCAGCCTGGCTCGAAAGTAAATCGGGATTTATACTTCCATTCTTACATGCGAGCGCTACAGCTTTCAATTGAGCTGACAGTTTAGTCAGTGTAAGCTTATCCGCATTACGAACTGCAGGAACCATCAATCCCCTGTCCGTATCAACAGCTAAACCCAAATGAACGTTGTTAAATTTACGGATGGAATCGCCAATAAAGTGGACATTTGCATCCGGATGTTTCTGCAATGCCTTTATCACTGCATAACAGATCATATCATTCAGGGTAATATCATGTTTGTATCCTTCTTTGGCAAGGGATTTTATCTTTTTACGCAATGCAAGGATTTTTCGTGCATCGGCACTTAGATGGTGAGTAAGCTGTGCTGTATTCTGTAATGAAGCATACATGGCATTTGCAATAAGCTTGCGAATGTTGGAAAGCTTCATATCTGTATAATCATGGTCTGCTTCAAAAGGGCCGGGTTCTATAATAGCGGCAATAGCAGCAGCAGTGGAAGTTTTTGCCGACTCCAGATCGCGAACGATTATGCGGCCTTTGGGCCCACTACCGGTAATGTTGCTTAATGCAATTCCTTTTTCCTTTGCTATTCTTCTGGCAAGTGGTGAAATTTTTATTTTACCATCTGTTGCAGTAGCTTTTACAACAACTTTCTTCTCCGTGTCCTTCTTCTTTTCAGGCTCTGGCTTTAATTTTTCAGATTCATTAGTGCTTCCTGCCGGTTTAAATTCATCGGTTTTTTCACCCTTATTGCCGATTACAGCCACATTGGTTAAAACCGGCACCTCATCTCCCTCTCCGTAAAAAACCTCAAGAAGAATACCGCTTTCAGTACTTTCTTCATCAAATGATGCTTTATCCGTTTCATAACTGAACAAAACATCCCCTTTTTCCACTTTATCTCCCTTTTTCTTGTGCCATACAGAGATAATGCAACTTTCAACTGATTGTCCCTGTTTTGGCATAATTATAGCTGTAGCCATAAAATTTGTATTATTAAAACCTTTAAAAATGCAAATTTCTGTGTTGCTGCGAAAATTTAACATCTTCATCCCGCCCAGCTGGACTTCGGTGTTAAATTTTCTTGCGCCTTGAACTTTACTATTATTAAAGATTTTTTTATTAATTATTACAATACTTGTATATACAAGTATGTGCAAATTTATTAATTTATTCTTATTTTACAATAGGTATACAAAATTTATTTTTACATGTCTCCAAAAATATATACACAAATCATGAAGTTGTAAACATTTATTTTCTATATTTGCTGATTGATACAGAAAAATTGAAGAAACTTGTAAAGTTTTTACGGAATGACAACACAAATACCACAATACAGAAAGGTATACGAGACATTAAGAAAACATATTTTAAGTGGTACTTATAGTGAAGGTGCATTATTACCCTCTGAAAATGAACTATGTAAAGTGCATGGCATTACTCGTCCCACCGTTCGGAAAGCCCTTGATGCCCTGTTAAATGAAGGCTATATTAAAAAGCAACAAGGCAAAGGCAGCATAGTAATGGGTAAACCAAAAGGTATTGGAATACTTTCCCTTACAGGAACAACTTCGGCTATCGGGCAGGAAAACCTGAAAACCACTATCATAGTTAAACCGGAAATACGCCCCTGGGATAAAGCTTTTGGATTTGATCTTGCACAGGAAGAAAAGGAACTAGGATGTATTTACATGGAAAGGCTCCGGATAATTAACAACAAACCTGTATTTTTTGATGTGACCATGCTCCCGAATATCAACCTTCCCCGTTTTACTTCCCGCAATTTTGAAAACAAATCCCTTTTCGATGTACTTCGAAAAAATTATCAGATACAGGTAAAAGGAGGCGAACAGGAACTACTGGCTATAACCGCTGATGAAAAATTACAAACTTACTTCAATGTACAACCCGGCCACCCTATTTTACAGATAAACCGCAAGCTGGAGACCAATAAGCTAAACTTTTTCTTTTACAGCCAGATATTCTGTAACACTACGGATTATGGATTGTTTGGGACGTTCTAAATATCTTTCACTTCTCCGGGGCTTCAATATCCTGTGCTACTATGTTTCTACCAAACTTTCACTCCTACAGAGCTTCAAATAGAAATAATATTTAGCATAATCATAAATAAAAGTCCCGGAGGAACGACAGAATGATAGTAAAAGACAATAATAATAAATATGAGCTCTAAAAGATCAGCACAAAACTTTCTTAAACCGCAAAGGCACGAAGTCGCAAAGATTTTTTCTCTGCATCTTCGAGCCTCAGCGGTGAATATTTTAAAAACCTCTACCCGTAAATTGGCCCATATGTATCGCAAGCTCTGTAGTCCGAACCTTCAGCATCCATACCAAAGGCACTCCAGGCACTCGGACGGAATATCTTTTCGTCCGATACATTGTGCATGCAAACTGGTATACGCAACATAGATGCCAGTGTGATCAGATCAGCGCCGATATGTCCGTAGGAGAATGCACCATGGTTGGCACCCCAGTTGGCCATTACACTATATACATCCCTAAAGGCTCCTTTACCTGTGAGGTTTGGAACAAACCAGGTAGTTGGCCAGGTGGGATTGGTACGCTCATCCAGTTGTTCGTGTACCTCTTTCGGTAACTCAACTGTATATCCTTCGGCTATTTGCAATACAGGGCCTAATCCTTTTACAAGATTAATACGCGACATGGTAATAGGCATGCTTCCCTTTGTTAGGAATGTAGAAGAATAACCACCTCCCCTGAAATATTCAAGTACGGCAGGTCCCCAGGTCGTATTTTCCAGACATTTCTCTATTTCGTCGTTGGTTATATCCCACCAGGGTTTCATGGCAGGTTTACCGTCAATAGTCTGTTGTCCTGTACCATCCAATGCAGAAGGACCTGAATTAATCAAGTGTATAAATCCATTGGCCGCCAAACCGGTTGGTTTGTAACCTGTAACACGTTCAGTTGCCTCAGCACTCCAGTAGGTACGTACATCACTAAATACCTGTGCAGAACCGGTAAGTAAATGCCCAAATAGCATAGCAGCGCCATTTAAACTGTCGTTTTCAGTGGCTAAAATAAATGGCTGACGTAATCCGTTCCAGTCAAATGATGAACACATGATTGCTTCCATGAAGTCCCCATTTGGGAAATGGTCAGTCCACTGACGTTGTCCCTGGAAACCACCTGCTATGCCGTTGCGGCCCATGGCTTCCTCACCAAAACCTAATTCAGCCAGGCGTGGATTCCCTATCATCAAATCCCTGGCAATAAGGGTCATTTTCACTACAAATTCCCAGTCTTTATCTTTCTCCTCACGGCTTCTTTGTTTACCGGCAGGATTGTAGTCTTTCCCCTCCTTGCATTTTGCTTTCACCCAGGCCATGGCTTTTTTAAATTCTTCGGGATCGTAGATATCCTCTTCAACCCGACGGGCAAATTCGCTCATATCTACAAATTCGATGCGAATTCCAAGATATTCCTCAAAGAAATCAGGGTTAACGATAGAACCAGCAATACCCATGGAAACAGCGCCCATTGAAACGTAGGATTTACCTTTCATTGTAGCAACTGCAAGCCCGGCTTTCGCAAAGCGTAAAAGTTTTTCCTGTACGTCAGTAGGTATGGAATTATCACCGGCATCCTGCACATCTCTTCCGTAAATACTAAAAGCAGGCAATCCTTTCTGGTTATGCCCTGCCAAAACTGCTGCCAGGTATACAGCACCCGGGCGCTCTGTTCCATTAAACCCCCATACAGCTTTTGGAGTTAACGGATCCATATCCATAGTCTCGCTGCCATAGCACCAGCAAGGAGTTACGGTAAGAGAAACTCCTACCCCTTCGCGGGCAAACTTATCAGCACATGCAGCAGCCTCAGCTACACCACCAATGCAGGTGTCTGCTATTACACATTCCACCTTGCTGCCATCCGGATGACGAAGATTTTTTTCAAAGAATGCCGCTGCTGTTTTGGCCATATTCATGGTTTGATCTTCCAAAGATTCGCGAACGCCACCCCAGCGTCCGTCAATGGTTGGCCTTATTCCTATTTTAGGCAATCTGCCTATAAAACGATTGGTTTTTGTCATTGTTAGTATATTTTATAGTTATTTGTTTGTCTATGGTCGGGGGCTTCGAATCCGCTCAGCCGCCTTATTTTGCGTATGTTAGGCCACTGAGCAGAGTCGAAGTGCCGGCTTTATAATCTATACACTTCCACCGCATTCTTACCCAGAATCCTTTCCTGCTCATCACTGGATAATTTTACAATAAATTTCTTCACGAGATCAATCCACTTATTATATTCTGTAGCTACAAGACATACAGGCCAGTCAGAGCCCAACATTAGTCTTTTAGAACCAAATGCTTCAATAACTACATCCACATAGGGTTTTAACTGATCTTCCGACCAGTCCTTAAAATCTGCTTCAGTAACCATCCCTGATATTTTACAATATACATTCTCCCGTTTTGCCAGTTCTATGATGTTTTCCTTCCACGGAGAAAAAATATTGTCTTTAATCTTCGGTTTAGCAATATGATCCAGTACAAAAGCCTGGTTGGGATGCTTATCTACAAACTGAATAGTATAGGGTAAATGCTTTTCAAAGATCAGAATGTCATAAACGAGATTGTATCTTTTTAAAAGAGATACTCCTTTATTAAAATCATCACGCAGAATAAACTGATCGTCTGGTTCATCCTGCACTACATGACGAAGCCCCTTAAGGTTTTTATCATAGGCATATTTTGCGATGAGATGATCAACATTTTTGTTCACTAAGGGCAACCACCCTACTACACCTTTTATAAATTCATTATTACGTGCCATTTTCAGCAGCCACCTCGTTTCATCTTCAATTTGGCGGGCTTGAACAGAAATTACCCCATCTACTCCAGCCTGTGTAATTTCATTATGCAGATGAGCCGGCAGAAAGTCCCTTCGTATTGTTTTCATTTCTTCATTTATCCAGCCAAAATCGTCAGTATTATAATGCCAGAAATGATGATGGGTATCTATTATCATATTAAAATTATTTTATGGGATTTAGTGTTTTTGTGTGAGAAAATAATTACCACAAAGACACTATGATACAAAAATTCACTAAAAAATATCTCAAAAAACTATTCAAAGCATAAAATTAAACATATGGATAGTCCGATGCGATCAAGCCTTGCTGTTTCATAGCAGCCCAGAACTCAACAGGTATTTTTCGGGTAATAGTATCCACGTTCCTGTTCATTTTTCCCGGCTTGCTTGTATTTAAGGCGATGGAAGAAATAGCAGGATGCGATATCCCAAATTGAATGCATGCATCCGGAGCATTTACATTATACTTACTACATAGCGCAAAGAATCTTTCACGCCAGGAGTATATTCTTTTACCCAAATCAGAATCCGGGTCCACCTTTTGATAATCAAAATATTCACCACCGGTTAAAAAACCCGCATTAAAAACAGCAGAATTTATAATCCCGGTCTTCTTCTCCTGAAGCTTCTCAATAAAATCAATAATCTCTTTTGGATGACATAGAAGGGTAAAACTATTTGCAAACATCACCCAGTCAAAATCCACATGTTCCGAAAGCATTTTTATTACCTTCCAGTCTTTTGAACCAATACCAACTGCTTTCACTTCACCCCTGTCTTTTAGTTCAAAAAGAGCTTTATACGCCCCAAGCACATCATCAAGTCTTTGCTTGTAATCAGCATCAGTATTGGCAACTGCCAGGTATTCGTCCGGATCATGTACAGAAACAAGTTGAGCGCGGTAGGTACTTCCTAATAATTCACATCCTTGCTCCCAGCAATCAATAATACCCTGGTAACTAATTTTTTGTACAGCATCATTTTTAATATCTGCCCAGGCACCCGGCTCAAAGGTAGGTTCAGGAGTAGTCAGCGGGATCCGGTACCAACCCAGCTTATTGCTTATCACAATATCATTGGGAGAAATATTTAGTTTTTTAAGAAGCTTACCAATCATTTCAAGCGCCAGGCCAGCACCATATTTGCCGGCACTGTCTATAAAAACAGGCGTTTCGGTACATTCAAACCATTTTTTTACGATTTCCAGTTTTGTATTTTCATCCAGGGCTGTATATAGATTACCCAGGTAGCTTGTACCATAAACAATCGAAGGTACTTTATATCCTGTTTTTCCAAATACCTTATCAGCAACCAGCTTACTCATAATCCTTGTCCTCCTTTACTTGTCCTTCTAAAGGAGCATATTCCGTTTTCTGATCCATCTCAAAAATACGCTCCATAAGCTGCCACTTTTCATCGGCAGATGCTTCAGCTGAAGCTTGCTGAAATTGTGACATATGCGCTTCCCACTCCGATTGGCGTGGTTTTTTAGCCAGTTCCTCCATAGCTTTGTCATGATCAAAATCAGCTACTGTATCCATGATCATGAATAATTGATTGCCATGAATGTAAATTTCCATATCCAGTATACCCACTTCTTTCATGCCCTGAGTTATTTCAGGCCACACCTGTCCAATGCCGTGGGCTTTTTTATAGGCCTCCATTAATTGGGGGTCGTTTTTTAAGGTAAGTACCTTGCAATATCTCTTATATTTTTTCAAAACCTTAAGTTTAATATATTAAGATACTTTTTGAGCTTTCTTATGCAATGATATCCTGAAAACAGCATATCCACCAATTACAACAAAACACAAAAGTGGCAGGAAATAGGAAAGGCTCACCCCCATCCAGTCAATCAATGCCCCTTGAAGCGGAGTGATCAATGCCCCACCAAGAATAGCCATTATTAACCCGGATGCACCGACTTTTGTTTCCTCATCATCTAATCCTTCGCTTCCCATCCCGAAAATCGTCGGAAACATGAGTGACATAAATGCTGATATTCCTATTAAAGAAAATACTCCAACCATACCGCCAATAAATATAACACTTAGTGAGCATAACCCGGCCATAATAGCTGCAACAAGCAATAAAGAGTGGTCTTTGAACCTATTCATCAACAACATAAAAATCCATCGTGAAATACCAAAAGTTATTAATGCTCCGGTATGATAACGCAGCGCAACCTCAGGAGTCACATGTAGCTGTTCAGGTATATAAAAATTCGTATAGGTCCATACTGTAATTTGCGCCCCTACATAGAAAAATTGTGCAATAACTGCAAATACATAATTTGTATTCTTAAAAAGTCTTTTAAAAGTATGAAATATATGAATCTCACCTCCGGTATCCGACATTCGTGGCATTTTTGTCAGGGCTATTAGTATCCATACAACAACAAGAATAGCTGCTACTGATAAATATGGAAAGATTACAATATTAAGTGTTTCATTTATTTGGCTGGATGCAATGGAAATATTGCCCTCTGCATCAAGTGGCATACGAGCCATAATTAATATCTGGCATAGTAAAATACCTGTTACAGCCCCTATTGGATTAAATGCCTGAGCAAAATTTAACCTTCTGGTAGCATTTTCTTTGGGACCCAAAACCAGGATGTATGGATTAGCGTTGGTCTCTAAAATACCAAGCCCACAGGCTAGTATATAATATGAAATGCAGAAATAAACAAATTGTTGTAAGAGGGTTGAAGGATATAACAGGAAACATCCCAACGCATAAACACCTAAACCCACCAATACTCCTGTCTTGTATGAAAATTTTCTTGCTATTATAGCACCGGGAATGGCCATGCAGAAATACCCAAAATAGAATGCAAATTGAATAAGAGAAGCCTGGAAAGTTGAAAGACTTCCAAAAACCGCTTTAAATACTTTTACCAGGGGATCCGTTAAATTATTTGCAATACCCCACCACATAAAACAACTTGACAGGAGTACAAAAGCTAAAATATACTTCTTCTCTAGCAATGGTATTTTTGTATGGGTAATAGATCTTATTTCCTGATTCATATAATTTGTTTTAGGTTTAAATTCCATTTTCGGGAAACCTCAAAAATAATAATATTTTTCATCCATGTATAATTTTCATTAAATTGACAAGCATTTCTAATGTTGATTATTTTCACTTTGTTGGGACGGCAATAAAACTGTTGGGACGAGTCCCCAACTGCTGTGACGAGCATTTTACATGCCGGGACGGTATTTAACTTGCCGGGATAACAAAAAATAATATTGGGACGGGTCAACCAATGCAGGGACGGCTATAGACAGGGCATTCATTTTTTATCTTAAAATATTTTCCTATCTTGTGCCACACTATATTAAAAACAAATTATCATGACAAGGGTATTTGCAGTTCATACAGCTTTAGCAATGGTTGAACCAACCACGGAACTATTTAAAAAACACCTGCCAAAAATAAAACTCAACCACATAGTTGATGATAGCTTGATACAGGAAGTGATTGAATTTAATAAAGTAACCCCGGCTGTAGCCAAACGTTTGATCAATTGTTTTCATATGGCAGTTGATGCCCGGGCGGACATTATATTTAATACATGTTCATCTATCGGAGAAATTGCTCAAATGGCTCGAAAAATGATACCTATACCTCTGCTTAAGATCGATGATCCTATGGCTAAAATGGCTGTAGGGACAGCGTCAAGAATTGGAGTTTTAGCAACTTTACCAACTACATTAACTCCAACAGCTAACCTGCTCAAGACCATTGCAAAAGAGAAAAACAAGCAAATTGAAGTTGTAGAAGGGCTTGCAAAAGGAGCTTTCCAGGCTGTCATGTCGGGAGACCGGGAAACCCATGATAACCTAATATTAAAAGCATCAGAAGCGATTGCCGGTAATGTGGACATCATCGTCCTTGCCCAGGGATCAATGGCCCGCATGGAGGATAAACTTACTCAAGTGACCGGGAAAAAGGTGCTTTCAAGCCCGCTTTCGGGTGTACTTGGAGTAAAAGAATTTATTGAAAACCATCAGGCAAACAGTTTAGCCTTATAAACTTCATTACGGACAGCATACAGGAAAGGGCTGATAATCCTGCCTCAGGTGTGTTAAATAGTATTATTTAATTTTTTACTGCAGAATGAAAAAAATACAAAAATATCTTTTGTGGTTGGGCTTAGCCTTGGCCCCTGTGCTTGCAATATCGCTGGTTTTTAACTGGGATACTTTAATTTCACCCACCGCAGTAGCCCTTTCATTATTTCTGGCTATAGGGATGGGCGCTGTGCCTGCTTTGAAATCCTATCAATACACCGGATGGATTATTGTAGCTATTGTTTGCGGGCTTATCTACCCATCTGCATTCTTAAAGTGGGGCCATTTCGACCTCAGGAACAAATGGGCCATACTAATTGTTATCCAGGTGGTCATGTTTGGGATGGGCACACAAATGAGCCTTAAAGATTTCTCCGGCATTAAAACCATGGGGAAAGGTGTTGTGGTAGGAATCATATGTCAGTTTACAATCATGCCCCTGACAGGTTTTCTGTTGGTCCATATTTTCCATTTTGAACCTGAAATTGCAGCCGGGGTAATACTTATCGGTTCCTGTTCCAGTGGATTAGCTTCGAATGTCATGGTATACCTTGCGCGCGCAAACCTCACCCTTTCGGTAACATTAACAGCCGTTGCTACGCTACTGGCCCCCATTATGACCCCCTTTCTTATGAAGACATTGGCCGGGACATATGTAGAAATTGATTTTCTGGATATGTGCGTGCAGATTATTAAAATAGTAATCGTCCCAATTGGAGCTGCATTTCTTTGCGATGCCTATAAAAAGGATTCTGATAAACGACGAAAACAACTCAACACCTTGTTTTTTATAGCTGTTAGCTGGCTCATAATAATGGCTTCAGGGCTTTGGGCCTTTCTGGCATCCCGCGTCCCGAACAACTGGATGAGGATACCCGGTCTCATTAACTTCATGTGTGGCGCGATAGCCTTCGGTAAGTTGTTTTATCATGTAACCAGGTTATTGCCTAAAATCCATCAACTTATGCCTAAATTGTCCATGTTTGGAATCGTATATTTTACTTTAGTAACAACAGCCGCCAGCAGTGAAAACATACTTGCCATCGGGGTATTGATGTTAGCGGTATCAATAATGCACAACACATTGGGATATGTATTTGGGTATTGGATAAGCAGGGCCCTTGGCCTGGATATAAACAATAGCAGGACAGTTGCCCTGGAGGTTGGGCTTCAAAACGGAGGCATGGCAAGCGGCCTTGCAGGAGTAATGGGCAAGCTGGCTACCCTTGGCCTTGCTGCAGCAATTTTTAGTCCCTGGATGAATATTTCAGGCTCACTATTGGCCAATTATTGGAGAAAAAAGGAGTTGAAACCCGCCAATACTTCTATAGAGAATAACAATTGGCGCCAGAAAAAATAATCCGAATAAAATCAGTGAGAAATTTTCTTCCGCTCAATTACGCTCATCGCCGCCTCCACAATATCATTCACGCTCATACCATATTTGTCGAGTAATTCATCAGGATTTCCTGATCCGGGAAAGCAATCCCGAAGGCCAATACGGGCTATAGGTACAGGGACGTTCTCAGCAGCTGCTTCCATAATTGCACTACCTAAGCCTCCAATTATATTATGATCTTCAGCAGTCACTGCTGCACCACAATCTTTCAATACACCCGTCACCCCTTCTACATCAAGTGGTTTCACGGTGTGAACCTCCACTATTGTAACGCCATATCCCCTCTCCGCAAGCACAGCTGCGGCAGCAAATAATCGGGGCAACAACACCCCATTACCAAACAGTGCCACATCATCCCCCTTCTTTTGAAGCACATTGATTTTACCAGGTATAAAAGGGGTATCTTTCTCAAATACAACCGGATCGCGGCCACTTCCCAATCTGATATATACCGGCCCCGGTATTGAGGCCGCAGCAATAGCAGCCTGTCTGGCCTGATCAGCATCGGCAGGAACGATAATTGTTAAATTTGCAATCGTGCGCAAAATACCTATATCTTCAAAAAACTGGTGAGTCACACCTTCACGTTCACCAGCTGCAATACCACCATTCACACCGGCAAATTTCACGTTAAGATTCGGATAAGCAATAAACGTCCGTATCTGTTCGCATGCTCGCATAGTTATAAATCCTGCATATGTTGCAAAAAACGGTATTAATCCTTCAATTGCCAACCCTGCTGCAGTGGCTGCTGCATTTTGTTCAGCAATTCCTACTTCTACATATCTGTCAGGATATTTCGCCACAAAATCGGTGGCACGCATTGCGAGCAGGCTATCTGCACAAACCAACATGATACGGTCATCTTTTTCTGCCAGGGTTTCCAGCCCCTGCATAAATGCAACACGTGTACTTTCTAGTTTATTCAAGGTCCAGTCCTCCTAAATTTTTCATTGCTATTAAATGTTCTTCATCAGTGGGCACTCTCTTATGCCACGCATTATTGCCTTCCATATATGGTACTCCCTTCCCTTTTATAGTATAGGCTATAAGCACTATAGGCTGGCCTTCTTTGGGCACTGCCTGATTGGGTACTATTGACACATTCGAACTTTTCCCCATAGCCATACGTCCCCTGCTTGCAGCATACCCCAATGCAGGAAGAATTTGTTCAATATTATGACCATCCACCTCAACTACATACCAGCCAAAAGCTTCCCATTTAGCACGAAGCCGGGTCAAACCACTTATATCTTCCACTTTCCCTCCACTCTGCACACCATTGTTATCAATGATTGCAATAAGATTTGTTAACTTAAATTTTGCGATTGTCATCGCTGCTTCCCATACAATGCCCTCATTCAATTCACCATCACCTGTTAACACAAAAACTAGACCATCGCTTCCCCTTCGTCGCAGTGCCAGAGCCATTCCACATCCCTGTGACAACCCATGCCCTAGTGAACCTGAGGTTACATCTACCCCGGGTGTTGCTTTCATTACAGGATGACCTTGCAAACGGGAATCCAGAGAACGTAATGTCTTTAATTCCCCAGGTTTGAAATATCCCTTCCTGGCCAAAGCTGCATATAATGTCGGGCATGCATGGCCTTTGGAAAGTATAAAGCGGTCACGATCATTCCAGTCAGGATCCTCCGGTTTAATCCGCATAATATCAAAATATAATGCAGCCACAATATCTGCAATAGACAAACATGGCCCCGGATGCCCGTCCTTTGCATAGTATATGGCATTCACCACATCCCGGCGCAATTGTGTTGCCATTTTTGATACATATTCTATACGTTCAGTCATCGTTTTTTCGCTCATTGTCATCTTTTATCTCAATAATAAAAATTAAAGACCGAAGACGGATGTCCGAAGTCCGAAGATATGTGAGCATAAGGTATAAGGATATAATTTAGACTTTGATCAAAACATAAATTTGAAAAGAGATATTGTTTAAAAATCCCTTATCAGTAAACAACTCACATATCTCAAACCTCAATATCCAAATCTCTTCTGACTTCCGACTTCCGACTTCTGTCTTTTTAAAACTTTTCAAAGATAATTATTTCATTCTAACTTATATATATTATACCTTTGCGCTCCATATGGAAAAGAATACATTGTTGACAAGATTTTTGGCCTGGAGGGCGAGAAATATCAAACACAAGAATTTTGTGCTGATCGTGAGTTTTTTTATTGGGATAATAAGTGGATTAGCTGCAGTATTACTAAAAAACGTAGTTCATTATACTGGTGAATTTCTAACACATCGACTTCATATCGAAAATGTAAATTTATTATATCTTATTTTACCGATTATTGGTATTACTCTTACCATGTTATTTGTCAGACTTTATGTAAAAGATAATATAGGACACGGTGTAACGCGCATTCTATATGCCATATCCCGGAATAGCAGCCAGATAAAATCGCACAACACATACACCTCCATGATTGCCAGTACTTTAACCGTTGGATTTGGGGGGTCTGTTGGTCTTGAAGCACCTATCGTACTTACAGGTTCTGCCATAGGATCAAATTTTGGGAAGCTTTTCAGGATGAATTACAAAACAACAACCCTGCTCATTGGTTGTGGCGCAGCAGGTGCTATTGCAGGTATTTTTAAAGCCCCAATCGCCGCTTTTATTTTTGCCCTGGAAGTATTGATGCTGGATCTAACCATGTCATCCATTGTACCACTGCTTATTTCATCGGTTACAGCAGCAACCGTTTCGTACTTTTTACTCGGCCAGAAAGTTGTCTTTTCTTTCACAGTAATGGATCCCCTGGCAATAAACAATCTGCCATACTATATAATTTTGGGTATTATATGCGGATTGGTATCGGTTTATTTTACAAGGGGTACTATTTTTGTTGAATCTTTTTTCAGCAAAATTAAAAAACCTCTTACAAAACTATTAATAGGAGGTATTACGCTCAGCCTGTTAATTTTTTTGTTACCCCCTCTGTATGGAGAAGGTTATGATTCTTTAAAAGAAATACTCGGGGGTAATGCTGCGAATCTTACTAATGGAAGTTTATTTTATGAATGGAGGGATAACCAGCTCATTTTTCTGGGATTTTTAGCTGCCCTTATATTTTTAAAAGTAATAGCCATGGCAGTGACCACTGCTAGTGGCGGTGTGGGCGGCATTTTCGCCCCTACCTTGTATACCGGAGGAATTATCGGGTATTTTGTAGCAAAGATCCTGAACAATTTCAATATTATTTCTGTTTCGGAAAGAAATTTCGCCCTGGTAGGCATGGCAGGACTGATGGCCGGAGTGATGCATGCCCCATTAACTTCAATTTTTTTAATCGCTGAAATAACTGGTGGTTATAACTTATTCATTCCACTTATTGTTTGTTCCACAATTGCCTATCTTACTATCATGTATTTTGAACCTCATTCCATATACACACACCGGCTTGCAAAAAGAGGCGAACTCATCACACATCATAAGGATAAGGCCGTATTGACCATGATGAAATTAGATAAAGTAGTAGAGAAAGATTTTTCGACTATCCATCCTGAGGCAACTCTGGGGGAATTGGTAAAAGTTATATCAAAATCTAAAAGGAATGTATTTCCTGTTGTTGATAAAGATGACCTCCTTTTAGGTATAGTAATGCTGGACAATATAAGGGATGTGGTATTTAATCATGAATTATATAATACAACTTATGTTACCAGTCTTATGGTAATACCTCCTGCATTTGTATCAATTAATGATCCTATGGAAAGAGTTATGGAAAAATTTGAAAAATCAAGTGCCTGGAATTTGCCGGTTGTTGATAAAGGAAAATATATTGGATTCGTATCAAGATCAAAGATATTCTCTTCTTATCGCAAATTACTTGTTGAGTTCACCGACGAATAAAAAAAGGGCTCCCCTTATGGAAAGCCCCTGTTTATCTTTTAAGAATAAATCTAGCTCATTGCTTTTAAATTCAAACCGTACAATACGATAAAAGCAGCCATAATTATTAATCCAACAATATTAAAAGGCATGCCCAACCATACTATTGGTAAAATAAATCCAATAATCTTAGCAGCTGTGTACAAGTAGAATCCTAATTTTTTTAGTTTCCACATTTGAATAGCACCAAAAAGCAGTACAACAGACAAAACAAGGCTAACAATACTGTAACTCATCATACCACCGCCACCACCAAAGCCTGGTATTCTGCCAAGAAATGATAGCACACTACCAGCTCCAATGATTAAAAGCAGGCCAAATAAGATGCCTAAACCGCTTCCAATAAAGGTTAATATACACAACACCGTAAGAAGACCTGGTCTTTTTTGTCCTTCAGTTTTTTGTTCTTCCATAGTTTTAATTTTTAGTTAATACTTAAGGTTTATTTTTTAAATATAATGAAGTTTTTCATTATCTCAAATAGCAAATGACAATTTATATCGCATTATTCATCGTCATTTAAAAGTAAATATATAAAATTTTAGAATATAATCAAGTTAAATATTTAAGGTTTGTTGCATATAATATAATAAAAATCATAGCAAAGAATCCACTAATAATAGCAATAATTCCTGTTATTGAATTCATTCCCAGAAATATAATAGGAATACAAACAATAAAAAATTTTGCAATTAAATATAAATAAAATCCGGTTCCTTTTAATTGCCACATTAGCAAAACACCTATCAGGGCAATAATGGATAGTAAAATAGTTGCAAGTTGCATATTAAATGCTTCTTCGATAACTTTTCCCAGGAAAGAACCAATATCCTTTATGCTTTTAAAAGCAGAACTTGATGGTGTATTGGCTGCGTAATCGGAAATTTTCTTGAAAAGAGGTGTTAATGATCGCGTAAAATTAGAAGCAAGCAGACCAATTAGTCCGTTTAAAATAGACCAACCAAGTCCAATATAACTGATAATACATAACACTGTAAGTAATACAGGCCTCCTTTTTTGTTCCATTTAGTAATGGTTAACAAAATTTTGAATAAAAGTAAATATTTATTTTAAAAACCCTAAATGTTTTGACTATTAATTATTAACTATCTTATTTGATGATATCAATCATTCAAAATGCCTTTACTTTTTGTATTTTTTTTCTTATATTTAAAGCAAGATTCAACAAAAAACAAAAAGACATGAACAGTACTTATAATTGGAAAGGCAGAAAAGTATTGGTTGTTGAAGATGATAAAGAAAGCCAGGTTTACTACAGGGAATTGATACGTAAAAACGATGCTGAGGTAATTGTGGCCGGCAATGGAGAGAAAGCACTGAAGTATATACAAGAAGATGAAGATATTAGTCTGGTTTTATTGGACATAAGGCTTCCGGGAAATGATGGCTATTTTGTGTCACAACAAATTAAAAGGCTGCGTAATGACCTGCCCATAATAGCACAAACAGCTTATGCCATGCCAGGTGAAAAAAACAAAAGCATTCAGTATGGTTGTGACTATTTCCTTACAAAGCCTGTAAGAAAAGAAGAATTATACAAGGTTATAAGTAATTATCTTGATAAAAAATTCAGCACTCTTAATATGTAAAGTACATAGCTTATATTCGTATACAAAGTCAATTTCTCACTATTAGCCTTTTCCTTATTCTTACCCTTTAAACCCATTTGTGGTCGTTATTCCCATTTTATTTTATATTGTATTTAAAAATGAATGACAAAACCTAATATTACCTATAACCCTACCATATTTTATATATTTGTACTAAACTTATCTCCCTACGATGCCGAGAAAATTCAAGAAAGACCTGCAATACTATAAATTCTGTTCTTATGGCTTTTTAAAAAACCTTCAGTTTTTTGAACCCTTCCTGCTGTTATTTTTTCTAGAAAAAGGGATTAACTACTTCCATATTGGTATATTGTATTCTATAAGGGAAATCATCAGAAACATTTTTGAGATACCGAGCGGGATTGCTGCTGACTTTTTTGGAAGAAGAAAAACAATGATTGCATCGTTTATTGTCTATATCATCTCTTTCATAATTTTATATTTATCATTCAACTATGCTATGCTTATTTGCGGAATAGCTCTTTTTGCTGTTGCCGATGCTTTCAGGACAGGAACGCATAAAGCAATGATTTTCGAATACCTTAAAATAAAAGGTTGGGAAGATCAAAAAGTATATTATTACGGACATACGCGATCATACTCACAACTTGGATCTGCCTTTTCTGCTATCATTGCAGCTGGTCTTGTCTTTTATACAAAAAGTTATGCTTCAATATTCCTGTATTCAACCATACCTTATATACTGGACTTACTTCTCATGATATCTTATCCAAAAGAACTGGATGGCGATATTATACATGAAAAGAACAAGCTTTTTAAAACCTTTAAATTAACATTGAAAGATTTCATTCTATCATTCCAAAATAAGCGAATACTGAAAACAATGGCAAGCATCTCTCTTTTCAGTTCCTATTACAAAGTAGTAAAAGATTACCTTCAACCTATTATTCAAACCCTTGTTTTGAGTTTACCCATCTTGGTATCATACGAATTAAATCAACGAAGTGCTTTGGTAATTGGTATGATATACTTTATCATATTTCTGCTTACCACTGTAGCAGCCAGGTCAGCGGGAAAAATCAGTGAAAAGTTCAGCCACTTGGGCAGAGCACTTAATATTAGTCTTTTAACAGGATTTTCAATTGGGATTGTTAGTAGTTTACTTTACATTGGTAGTTTCACCTTACTTGCTATTATAATTTTTATTGGAATATACATGGTTGAAAATATTCGTAAACCTATGGGAATTGCCTACATCACAGAAGAACTTAACAGCAACATTCTGGCGTCTGTGCTTTCAGCCCAATCGCAAGCAGATACTTTAATAGCTGCATTATTAGCCCCGGTATTTGGTCTGGTTGCCGATTGGTTAGGTTTGGCATATGCCTTACTCATTATTTCGATCTGTCTGATCGGATTAATACCATTGATAAAGCTTAATAAAAAAAAATAAAACTTCGATACTAATTGTGGTTTAACATTTCGTCCAACTTTTTTTCCAGTGCTTCACCCCTTAGTCCCTTTGCAATAATTTTACCTTCCGTATCAAGCAGGACTGTATAGGGTATAGAACTCACTTTATAAGCTTTCGCAGCTTCAGAATTCCAATATTTCAAGTCGCTAACATGTACCCATGACATACGATCACTGGCGATAGTAGCAACCCACTTATCCTTACTATTATCAAGTGAAACTCCATAAATTTCAAAACCTTTTTCCTTATAATCTTTATAGATTCTAACCATGTTAGGGTTCTCTCTCCTGCATGGGCCACACCATGATGCCCAAAAATCAATTAAAACAACCTTCCCCCTAAATGCAGACAGACTGATCATCTCTCCTTCAGGGTTTGGTAAAGATATTTCAGGTGCTTCGGTACCTACAGCAAGAAAACTTTCTGCGTTAACACGCTTTTCAAAGTCTAAAACATAAATATTGTCAGGATATTGTTCTAATAAAGAAGTACTAAGCATTTTAAATAATTCGTACTCATCGGGAAGTTTAAAATTATCTATAAACAATAGTGATGCAAGTGAACTTTTATTATTGTTTATTAAATCCCGAACAAAATTATCCTTTTCAACCACCAATATCTGATATTTTTTTATCTGCTCATTCATTTTCTCAGTTTCACTGTTTGCCTTATACTCTGAAATTAAAGTATTTATACTATCAAGTTGTTTTATATATTTATTAAAATCAATCAATGCGTTGTATACAAGCTTTGTATCTTCCGAACCTTCCACTTTCACTTTATTATAAATGTCAGTAGCATCTATTTCAAGATGTATTTTATCTCCGGGATGAATAATGACAATCAGTGATTTTTGCCCAACAGTCAAATAGTAATATCCTGGATAAGGCATATCGGAATTTATCGAAAAAAGCCCCTCATTAGTAACTTTGGTTTTTATAGCAGGTTGTTTTTTTGCCGCATCAATAAAGTCAACAGAAGTAATATCACCATTTGTAATCTTTCCTGTAAGGGTGAAAGTATCCTGTGCTTTCAGACATAAAAATGATACAAAAAAACTAAATATAATAAGGATTTTTTTCATTCTTCGCTTAAATATAATGGTCAAAAATTCTGAAGAGGTTAAGCGGTTATTTTACTTCTATGAAATTGATATCAATTTCAAGAATAGAAGCATAGTATTCGCCCCTCTCCAGTATATCATCGTCACCCTCTTCGTAGTACCAGTTGATTTTTATTTCATTTCCTTTATCAGCAGCTACTTTTAATTCTCTAAGTACTTGAAGTATATATTTGGATGAGCCGCTATTGAAATATTCCAGGTCAATATCAACTATAGTAGTAGGTGACAGGTTGTTGCAATAGTCATAAATCCATAATAATAACGTATTATAAAATTTTGAAGGATCCTCAGGTATTGATCTTCCACTAATTTTTAACTTACCATCAGATAAAAATTGAATTTCTGGTGTCTTTTTGGTACCTTCTATTACTAAATTTTCCATCATCCCTTACACTAAATTTTACTTTAAATATACTATTTTTTTAGTTTCAAAAAAAAAATATTATTAAAACCCTTCATTCAGTATAATTCTAATACAACAAATCTAATAATATTTGATTTAGAATGCCATTAAAAAAAGTTAATTAAAGCAACAACAAAAACAAATTTGAATTAACAAATAAGCTCACATCCTTGCTAGAGGAACAATTTGGTGATCTGCAAATTCTCCTGCAAGATATTTATAATACCCTGTAATAGCAATCATAGCAGCATTATCAGTAGTAAACTTCCGTTCAGGAAGAAATAAACTCCAGCCTTCTTTATGGGCCAATCTTTCAGAAGCTATCCGTAACCCCGAATTTGCAGAAACTCCCCCAGCCAATGCCACTCGTTTAATTCCTGTCTCTTTAACAGCTTTATTCAATTTTTCTAGTAAAATTTCAATTATTGTATATTGTAGAGACGCTGCAATATCTTTTAAATTTTTATTCACAAACGAATCGTCCCCTTTTACCTTATCCCTTAAGAAATAAAGAAAAGAAGTTTTTAAACCACTAAAACTATAATCAAATCCCGGAATGCGAGGTCTGGAAAAAACATATTTATTTTCATCCCCTTCGCCGGCAAGTTTATCAATATGTGGCCCTCCAGGATAGGGTAAACCAAGCACCTTGGCGCATTTATCAAAGGCTTCACCCGCAGCATCATCAATAGTTTGACCAATAATTTCCATGTCAAGATAATCTTTTACAATAATTATCTGCGAATGTCCTCCTGATACCAGTAAACATAAGAATGGAAATGAAGGAAGTGCTTTTTCAACCCCCATCTCTTTTAAAAAAATGGCAAGCACATGAGCCTGAAGATGATTTATGGCAATAAGAGGAATATTCCTGGATAAAGCAAATCCTTTGGCAAAAGAAGCACCTACCAGTAATGAGCCCATTAAACCGGGCCCCCTGGTAAAGGCTACTGCATTTACCTGTTCTTTTTCTATACCGGCATTTTTAAGCGTCTGGGCAACAACAGGAATAATATTTTGCTGGTGTGCACGGGATGCAAGTTCAGGCACTACACCTCCATACTTAACATGAACATCCTGATTAGCAATGAGATTTGACAGTAAAATACCATCTTTGATAACTGCTGCAGAAGTATCATCACATGAAGATTCTATGCCAAGAATAATTTTACTCATTAAAACCTTAAATATTAAGTAGTTTATTAAACTTTTTTTATTTTTTTTGCGTTAGCTATTTAAAGTACAAAACTATAAAAAAAAGAAATAAAATATTATTGACTATTGCATTGGTAATCATTTTATTACCAACAGGTCTTTATTTGTCCCTCAGAAGCAATAAAGTACAAAATTATTTAGGTGAAAAGATTTTTAACTCGCTTTCAAAAAAAACAGAACATAATTTCTCTTTTAGGAAATTAAAAATAGGATTGTTTACTAAGGTGGTAGTTTATGACCTGTTAATAAATGATCAGTCTCATGACACATTGTTTTTCATGCCTAAAGTACAAGTAAATTTACGCCAGTTTAACCGTCAGGACCGTATTTTGCATTTCTCAAAAGTATATATTGATAATGCCTGTATTAAATTTCATGAAGATTCATTGCAAGTACTCAATATTACTACTTTCTTAAACTCTTTAAAAAAGGATAAAGCAGATACAACCAAGAAAAAGTGGAATTTATATATATCAAATCTTCAAATAAATAATTCAAGCTTTGAAATAAAAAAATACAAGTCAGAAGAAAAAGCAGGATTAAACTTTTCAGACCTGCAGCTTCATGACTTCAATCTTAAAGCAAAAGGATTCCAGATGGAGGAAGATTCAATAAGTATGTTTATTAATGCCTTATCCTTTGCTGACAAAAGTGGCTTTACTCTGGACAATTTTTCCGCTTATACAGGAGTTTCACAGTATGGGATATGTTTTCAAAAAGGAGTTTTAATGACACCTGAGCACACCATGTTGTCATTCGAAGATATTTCGCTTCTTTTCTCTAACTTTAAAGATTTATCCAAAGGGAACTTTTCCAAAAATGTTAAGATTAAAACACTCTTCAATCCTTCAAGTATAAGTTATACCGACTTGTGGTATTTTTCAGATAAAATTCCAAGAAAACAAGACCTCGTTACCTTTTCAGGAAATATATATGGCAGATTAAATAGTCTCAAACTAAGAGATATGGCTATAACAATGGGAACACATACCACATTTAAAGGGAAAATAGACATGGATGGGCTCCCGGATGCAAAAAACACTTTCTTATTTATTGATATCGATCATTTTGCCACTACAATGGCCGATATTAATACTATTTTACTACAAAACAAACCCGGGCATTCAGAATTACCTCCTACCCTTTATGAGTCCGGCCTTATTCAATACAAAGGAAAATTTACGGGTTTTATTGATGATTTTGTTAGCTACGGAGTTGTTTTTACAGACCTGGGCATCATATCAACCGATCTTCTAATTAAACCTGATACTGCAAGATATGTAGGATTCAAAGGAAGTATTAAAGCTTTTAACTTTGATATAGGGGCATTTACAGGAAGAACTGACAAGCTCGGCAAGATTAGCCTGGTAGCAAATATCAAAGGATCTTCTTCGCAAGAAAATAAAATATATGCTGACCTGAACGGGAAAATTATGAAATTTGAATTATTGGGTTATGCCTACAAAAACATGGAATTAAACGGTAAAATTTCGGATAAATTCTTTGATGGCTCCTTTACAATTGATGATCCAAACCTGCAGTTTGATTTTACCGGCAATATGGACTTTTCCAATAATATTCCTGTTTTCAATTTTAATGCACAGCTCGAGCACGCCAATTTATACCAGATGCACCTTATTGATGATGATTCATTATATAACATCTCATGCAATATTACTGCGGATTTCAAAGGTTTTGATATTGACGAACTGGATGGTAAAATCACTTTACTTAATTCAACTTTTACAAAAACGGGAAAAACACTTGAAATAGATAAATTATCTATACTCGCACGACATACGGACAAAAAGGACAGGTTAGATATTTTCTCTGACTTCTTTACAGGTTATATCTCAGGCGAATATGATTTTTCAAAAATATCCCAAGCTGTATATAAATTTAAATCCAACTATCTGTCATCCCTGATTAAAGAAAAAATACAATTGCCGGATACTATATACAACAAATTTAATTACTATTTTGAAATGGGAGAAACCCAGGCTCTGTGCGAGTTTTTCTTTCCAAGTTTTTGTATCTCCAAGGGTTCACTCATTTATGGAAACATTTGCCCATTCGAAGATGAATTTAATTTAACCTGTTTTTCTCCTGAATTAACAACAGCAAATAAACCCTGGACTAATTTCCAGCTAAGTATTATTTCATCAGATAGTGTATTTTCTATTAATGCCGGATGTGAAAACTTTCAAATAGCACAAAACCTTAAACTTGAAAATTTCACTTTAATTTCGGATGTAATTAATAATAACATTTATTTCAATGCCAGATGGAATAATTGGGATTCATTATTAAATAAGGGGAATATAATTGCATCAGCAAAAATCAATAGCAGTATCATTTCTTCAAAACCCAAAATTGACTTTTATCTCCAGCCATCAGAAATAATATATGGCACAACAAAATGGCAAATCCATGAGAGCAGTATAAAATATGATAGTGCATTTTTAGCTGTAAATAATATAAAACTCACAAACGAAGAACGGGAATTAATCATTAAAGGCCAACTATCAGGCAAAAGAGAGGATTTGCTATACATTGATATTCATAATTTCAATATGGCCAGTATAAATATTTTCACTGAGCCGAAAGGTTTGTTGTTTTCAGGAAATTTGAATGGGACAGCTACAATTTCTGAGATATTTACAAACCCGATTATTGATTCTGATTTCTTAATTGATACTTTATCCTTAAATAAAGAAAAATTTGGCGAAACAATTGTTCATACAAAGTGGGATAATACCTTAAAACAAATCGGAATAAATACACAAATTAAAAGAGGAAATATCAATACCATTGAAATAAATGGTAATCTGGTACCTGAAACCAAAATCATGGCTTTTAATATACATTTGGATAAGCTAAAGATGAATTTATTAACACCTTATCTTTCAAGTACTTTTTCAAATATTAACGGTGTTGCCAGTGGCGATCTTTTATTAACGGGCACAACGCACAAGCCTCAGCTAAATGGCAGCCTGGTACTTCAAAAAGCGGCATTAACAATTAATTACCTTAAAACAGATTATTACTTTGCAGATGTAATTACAATTGAGAATAATAACTTATTGTTTAACAATATTGAACTTCACGATCATCAAGGAAATAAAGCCACTCTAAATGGCAGCATAACCACCAAGTATCTTAAAGATATCGGTTTAAATTTAACCCTTGCGGCTAAAAGTTTTTGCATGCTGCACACCACAGCTTATGATAACAGCCAGTTTTATGGCAATGCTTATGCAACAGGTAATATAAAAATAACAGGTCCCTCACAAAACATTCATATCACTGCCCAAATAAAAACCGAACGAAATACCGAATTCTCAATTCCTCTATCATCAGAAAATGAAATCTACGAAAATGATTTTATCTCATGGCGCAGTAGCAAAGATACTTTAAACAAACAGCAGTCTCCGAAGAAATACGAAGTAAATGCTTCCGGAATTACCTTGGACTTTGAAATAGAACTCACACCTGATGCTGAAGCCCAACTTATATTCGATCCCAAAGTGGGAGATGTAATAAAAAGCAGGGGGGCTGGAAATATTAATTTAAATATTAATACCCTGGGTAAATTTCAAATGTATGGAGATTACAAAATTGAAGAAGGGGATTATCTTTTCACTCTCGAAAATGTTATAAATAAAAAATTTAAAGTTGAAAGAGGGGGTACTATTATATGGAATGGTGACCCAAGTGACGCAGATATAGATATAGCTGCTGTATATAAATTAAAAACCTCTGTAGCTCCAATACTCAATAAAGCTAATACTGAGCAGGTTTCCCGGAGAGTAAACGTGGAATGCAGAACATACCTTACAAACAAATTACAAAATCCAACTATAAATCTGGACATTGCCATTCCTGGAGCCGATGAAGAAACCCGTACTGCACTAAAAAGAATAACTTCCAATGAGGAAGATAAAAACAAACAGTTTCTTTCACTGCTTGTTTTGAATAGTTTTTACGTGCCTCAAGACAATTTGAATACCACAAATACTAATCAGACATCTTCAACTTCCAGTTCAAAAGTTGCTGGTGTAACAACCAGCGAACTTTTATCCAACCAGTTAAGTCATTGGCTATCACAAATAAGCAATGACTTTGATATTGGAGTAAACTACCGGCCTGGTGATGAAATAACAAGTGATGAAGTTGAATTCGCCCTATCCACACAATTATTAAACGACAGGGTGAGCATTAATGGAAACCTTGATGTGGATATGGGAAATGCTCAACAAGATCCAAGCAACCAAAACACAACCAGCACAGCGGCTACAAACGATATAATGGGGGATTTTGATGTGGATGTAAAAATAACAAAATCAGGAAAGTTAAGAGTAAAAGCATTCAACCGGGCCAACGATCGTATGCTCGTGGAAAAATCTCCTTATACACAGGGAGTTGGTCTCTTTTACAGGGAAGAATTTGATAGCTTTGGTGAACTGATTTCTGACTATTGGAGTAGAATTTTCAAGGGTGAAAAAAATAGTTCAAACTAAAATGTTTACAAAATGGCAATTGCAGTGACTACTTGCAGCAGTGTCAGTATACTAAACACACACTACTACTTCGGTCTCCAGTCTTCAGTCTTATCTCTCCTGACCTCTTTGAATGAAATATCACATTAAATAATCCAATTTTCAAACTTGTTAATAACCCGTATAATAATAAAATGAATTGTATTTCGTTTTTTTATAAATTGGCCAAAAATTTTAAACCATATGAATTTATTCATTTTACTTCAAGGGATAGTAGTTGATACTGTTAATGCAGGAAGCGGTGCACCATCAGAAGAAAGTATGTCATATTTTGAAATAGCATTGAAAGGGGGATGGGTAATGCTGCCTATACTAATCCTTTCATTCATTGCAATTTACATATTTTTTGAGAGGTTTTTTACCATTCAAAAAGCAGCCCGTATCAATAGAAACTTTATGGACAAAATAAGAGATTACATATATAGCGGGAAGATAGACTCCGCTGTTAACCTTTGTCAATCTACCGACCATCCTACATCACGAATGATTGAAAAAGGTATTAGCCGTATTGGCAGGCCCTTGAATGATATAAATACAACCATTGAGAATGTTGGCCGATTGGAAATAAATAAACTTGAAAAAGGACTACCTGTGCTGGCTACGGTAGCCGGTGGAGCACCTATGCTTGGTTTTCTTGGTACTGTAATGGGTATGATCAAGGCTTTTTATGATATGTCTATGGTAAAAAATAATATTGATATATCACTACTTTCCTCAGGTATATATCAGGCACTTGTAACAACAGTAGCAGGGTTAATTGTTGGTATTCTGGCATATTTTGCTTACAATATTCTTGTTGCAAGAGTTGAAAAAGTTGTTAGCATGCTCGAAAGCCATATTACAGAATTCATGGATCTTTTAAATGAACCGGCAAAATAATTGAAATGGCTATAAAATCAAGAAATAAAGTAAGTGTCAGCTTTAGCATGTCGTCAATGACTGACATTGTTTTTTTGCTCCTTATTTTTTTCCTCATCACTTCTACCCTTATTCAACCAAATGCACTAAAATTATTATTACCACAAAGCAGCCATCAAACATCAGCCAAACCAACAACCACGGTGTCAATTACTAAAGATTTTAAATTCTATATAGAAACAAAACAGGTAGACATCAATGATTTGGAACGATTATTGCAGCAAAAGTTTAAAGGTATTGATGAACCAACAATATCTTTGCATGTTGATAAATCAGTACCTGTAGAACAAGTAGTGAAAGTAATGAATATTGCTAAAGACAACAGGTATAAACTTATTTTGGCTACAAGCCCAAACTAATTAGTGACCTTAACCTTTAAATTATAAAGGTATGGGAAAGAAAAGAGGTATCATAGGGAGCATTATTTTTCATGTATTAATTTTAATCTTGTTTTTCGTATTAAAGTTTTCCACACCACTTCCATTACCACCAGAAGAAGGGATTTTGGTAAACTTCGGATATGAAGATGAAGGTGCCGGTCAGTATGAACCTGAAAACAACCAGGAAATGATGCAGGCTGAAGCCATACAATCACCAACTTCTCCTGATGATGAAGAGGAAATAATAACCCAGGAATTTGAGGAATCTGTAGCCGTTAAAGAAAATAAACAAAACAAAGAAACCAAAGAACAAACAGTTAAACAAGAAACACCAAAGGAAGTAAATGAAAATAAACCTGAGGAAAAGGAAAAGCAAACACAGGTTATAGAGGCCAAGAGTTTGTTTTCAAACCGTACCAAATCAAAAAGTGAAGGCATTACAGATGGTGATGGAAATCAAGGAGTTGAAACAGGTGATCCAAATGCAAAGAATTATGGTCCAGGAGGTGGAACCGGGAATAGTGGGATTTCCTATAATCTTGATGGCCGCAGCCCTCAGTCTTTACCAAAGCCTGAATACAACCACCAGGAAGAAGGTAAAGTAGTAGTGGAAGTTAAAGTAGACCAGGACGGCAAAGTAGTATATGCCAATCCGGGAGTAAAAGGTTCTACTACTTTAAATCAATATCTTTTACGGGTTGCAAAAGAGGCTGCATTAAATGCACGCTTTGATAAAAAACCAGAAGCTCCTGCATTCCAAAAAGGTACAATTACTTATCATTTTATATTACAATAAATATCTACCCGGAATTTGATTGTAGAAAAAAATCCAGCAATCCAAAAAGTTTGGCAGAAGCTGATAATAATATAAACAGGAGAAAATATCTTACAAATTTTGGCCCCCAGCTTACAGCAACCCTTGATCCTATAAAAGCTCCAATCATATTACCAATTGAAAGGATCAAACCAAATTTATAATTAACCTGATCATTAATTACAAAAACAATAAGTGCAAATACAGTATAAATTAACACGATTAAAACCTTAATTGCATTAGATTTCACCAGGTCAAACCCTGCACCAAGAACTAATCCTGCAAGCAAAAAGAAACCAACACCGGCTTGAATAAATCCTCCATACAAACCAATAAAGAAGAAAATTATAATTTGCCATATTTTCGGCTTTGCATCAACTTGCCCGGCTTTTCCCTTAAGCCATACAGATGGTTTAAAAAGTATAAGAAAAAACATAAATACCAATAAGCCCCCTATGGTTTTGTGCATTATTGCTTCATTTAGGTTAACAGCAATCTGCGCTCCAATTATTGAACCTATTACTGCAGGTATGCTCAACCATATTCCCTGTTTAAATTGAAGGACTTTTTGCTCTTTAAAACTTGCTACAGCAACAACATTTTGTAATAAGATAGCTATCCTGTTTGTTCCATTGGCAACATTAGCCGGCAAACCAAGAAACATTAGAAATGGAAGAGTAAGCAAAGAACCACTTCCAGCCAGTACATTAATGAATCCTGCTAAAATTCCGGCTCCGATTAATCCTGCCAGCGTATACCATGCAATACCTAAAATCATACATTTATTTTTTTCAAATATAGATAAGTAAAATATCATCCCATTATTCTGGTATTAAATCTTTGATATTAAAAAAAAAATACTTGTCATAAGTAATTGAATTTCAATTTATTAATAAATATTTAGAAAATTATTTGATTTTTTTTAAAAAAAAAGGGTTACTAATTTGTCGTTTTTGGTATAAATATATAAAGAGGGGAAAAAAGTAGAATTTGATTTAGGGTAAAACCCATTTCAATTGTCATATTAATAAAGGGAGAATAAAAATGATCTTTGAAAGTTTGAGCATACAGAATTTTTCAAATGTTTCGGTTGGTCTTCCTTTTGTTAAAAGGTATCAATCATTAAATGGGAAAGGTCACACTGTGCATCAGCTTTTACGAATGAACCGGGTTCATCGTATGAGCGACCCTGATAAGCGAAAAATATTCAGGCTGTTAGGCGATCATATTTAACAGATGCATAGTATGAAGTTACATGATGTCATGTTATTGTATTTCGGTCCGGAGTTAGTATTTTACCCTTTTGGGCCGTTTTTATATAAAAACCTCAAAGTTAATCTTTGAGGTTTTTTTGTTTTACTACTTGTTTATTTGATTAGTACGTAAATAACGGATATTTCTTCATTATTTCATTTACTTTACCTTTCACCTTCTTAATGACCGTTTCATCATTTATATTAAGGATTACTTCATCAATAAGGTCTACAATGGTACCCATCATATCTTCTTTTACTCCCCTTGTAGTTATAGCAGGTGTTCCAACCCGAATACCTGAGGTCTGAAACGGAGAGCGGCTGTCAAATGGCACCATATTTTTGTTTACAGTTATATCTGCCTGTACTAAGGCATTTTCTACCTGTTTTCCATTAATATCGGGAACTTTAGTCCGTAAATCAAGAAGCATTAAATGGTTGTCGGTACCACCTGAAATGATTTTATATCCCTTAGTAACAAATGCATCAGCCATAACCGAGGCATTTTTAATTACCTGCTTTGTATATTGCAAATACGAATCGGAAAGGGCTTCGCCAAAGGAAACAGCTTTAGCAGCAATAACATGTTCCAGCGGCCCCCCTTGAATGCCCGGGAAGACAGCCGCATCAAGTAATTGAGACATCATTTTAATTTCACCTTTAGGAGTTGTATAACCCCAAGGATTTTCGAAATCCTGGCCTAACAAAATCATCCCACCACGAGGACCACGAAGAGTTTTATGGGTAGTAGTAGTAACAATATGACAATGTGGAAAAGGATGGTTTAGCAACCTTTTGGCAATAAGACCAGCGGGATGGGCAATGTCTGCCATTAGTAAAGCACCCACCTTATCAGCTATTTCACGCATTTTTTTGTAATCCCAATCTCTCGAATATGCTGAAGCACCAGCAATAATAAGCTTTGGTTGCTCTTTCAGAGCAACTTCTTCCATTGTACCGTAGTTAATAGTACCCGTTGCTTCATCTACCATATAGGCCGATGGCTTATACAAGATACCCGATGAATTCACCAAAGAACCATGGGAAAGATGACCACCATGAGACAGGTCCAAACCAAGAAATTTATCTCCTGGTTTTAATACGGCAAGCATAACAGCTGCGTTTGCCTGAGCACCGGAATGTGGTTGAACGTTTGCCCAAACAGCACCAAACAATTCTTTTGCCCGGTCTATTGCTAATTGTTCAACACTGTCAACCACCTGACATCCCCCATAATATCTTTTCCCGGGTAGACCTTCTGCATATTTATTGGTTAACCATGTACCCATAGCCTGCATTACCTGGTCGCTTACAAAATTCTCTGAAGCTATCAGCTCAATGCCGGAAAGCTGTCTTTGATGCTCTTTTTCAATAAGTTCAAAAATTTTTGTATCCTTTTCCATGATATTTTTTTATCAGTTTGTGCAACAAAAGTAAATCTTCAAAACAACTTATAAAAATATTGTTTAAAACAAAATCCGCTATGTTGATATTTAATTAATCTTATATTCTATTTAACCTTCATAACCATCTTGTATTTGGCGTTTTCTTTCACATTTGTTTCACTAAAATGATCATTATGGTACCTCCCGGATACATAATATTGAGTTTGATCACAATAATGCTTGCTTGAAGGAATTCCTGAGTTACCTGTAGGTATTACCGTTAAAGAGTTATCCCAGTCGCTGAGATCATAAATATGCCTGTGCGAAGCCCCGTGTATTACGTTATATGGATTTGCAAATCCATATGAATATGGGCATATAGTATGATAGCTTCCGGGAACAGGATAGGGCCCCCTGTTTAATTTAAATGCCTTTTGTAGTGCATTAACAGAACCAAGAGGATGCTCAAGAGTAATTTGATGAATTTTACCCCACTCCCACTCTGCCGTATCCGGGCCTAACTTCTCGATCATTTGCGCCACAGCTTCTTTAAAACTTTGCAAAATCATATCCTTAAAATCTTCTGTCTCAGGGGTTGTAACATTATCACACCATCGGGATCCCCCTGATTTTAACATTTCATCAATAGCAAATTTTGCTATTGATGCATCGCTTAAATAATGATCATAGAGCTTTTGTCCCATTTCATCTTCAAAAATATTTTTTACCAGGTTTATATATGTTGCTTCAAACGGACCAGTCGCTTTACTTGATTTTATCAGTCTTCTATCCCATGAAAGTATCAGGGTTAAAGCATTCTTTTCATTTTCATCCAGTTTATCCCTGTCAATCTCTTTAAAATAAGGAATTAATTGCCCCACCAGTTTGGATTGATTATCCTGTTGTATTTCAATAAAATCCGTTACAGTAAATTTCTCCTTAGCTAATAATAATTCATTAATCCGGTCAAACCTGTGCGGTAATGAAAACCAGGTACCTATATAGTAAGGATAATCGTTTCCAACTGTTTTATTATTAGCAGAAGAAACAAAGTTGCAAACAGGATTATACACATGAGGTAGCTTTTCAAATGGAACCAAACCCTTCCAGTCGTATTCATCTGTATCACCGGGTAAAAAAGTCATCCCATTGACCCTCTTGCGGACAGGCACCCCGGCAGAGCAGTAAAGGCCTATATTGCCATTTACATCAGCATAGTTAATATTCTGACTTATAGCAATAAAAGTGCTAACCGCATCTTTAAAATCATTCCAATTCTTCGCCCTGTTCAACAAATAAACCGTCCTTATCTCATTACTGTACTCTGATCCCATCCATTTCATTGATAGTACATAATCCACGCTTGGTTTAATATCTGACATAACTGGTCCCCTGTGTGTGTATCGTATATTCTTAATAATCGTATCTCCTTCCTTTGTGATAATCATTTCTTCCACTATTTTCATATCCTTCCACTCGCCGTTGAATCTGTACTTATTGGAATCAAGTTCAGAAACGCTCTCTGCATAAAACTCCAGATTGTCTACGTAGGTATTAGTCATTCCCCAGGCAATGCTGTCATTATGCCCGGCAATTATTAATGGCTGACCAGGCAAAAGGACACCAGTTACATTCAAGCTATCCTTTACTATCTGATGAATCTGATACCAAACTCCCGGAACATTATACCCTAAATGCATGTCATTGGCCAGTATTGGTTTACCGGTAACACTTTTTTGTCCAGAAACCGCCCAGTTATTACTTGCACTAAATACTTCAAGTCCCAGATCAGACAAAGGTTGGATAGCAGCCTGTAATTTACCCGACATCCCATTTAAGGATAAATTCTTCATATAATCAGGAATAACGACTGAAGCTGAGTCGTTCCAAATTGGGATAAGCTGCAAAAACAGTTCCTCATCCACTTTTTGCCTTATTTCTTCCAGCACCAGGTTGCACCAACCTGATTTCAGGTCCCATGCCATATAACCAATAAGATTTAGTGAATGTAAGGGTTCCCACTTTTCCGGTTTGTATTTTAAAACGGTAAATTCAACAGGTAAATTCTTACTGTTTTCTTCGATATATGCATTAACTCCTTCTGCAAATGCCTCCATAGCCAATTTTAATGGTTTATCCAGACTATCAAGCAATATTTGCGATTTTGCAGTATAGTTGAGAGAACGTAATAACCAATCGGTATCTGCAAAGTCCTTTCCAAATATTTCAGATATTCTCCCCTGGGTGACCCTCCTCAACAAATCCATTTGCCACAGCCTGTCCTGGGCTAGCAAATAACCGGTGGCCATGTAAACATCATGCTGGTTTAGTGCATAAATATGAGGTATAGCAAAAGAATCGCGATAAACAGTTACATTATCATATAGTCCCTTCAATATCATCTCGCCATCGTATTCGGACAAACCCCGTTTAGCAATTCTTTTAACATAAATGGCTCCGGCAATGATGCATAGAACAATGATCAGGAGTAATATTTTAAGAAATGCTTTGATAAATTTCATAATTGTAGTATTAATAGGTTTGATACAAATTTAAAAATTATTAGAGATATTATAATAGAAGTCAGGAGCCAAAAGACAGAAGTCGGAAGAATGAGTTCAGGAAACAGAAATCAGGAGTCAGAAGTCAGAAGAGGATGATTTGATAATAGGTTTCTGATCCAATACAATTTAAACAATGAAAAAAGATGCTAATTACTTAATTTTATTTAAATTAGATTTAATTTTTTTATTATGAAACGGATAATGTCGCTTACCCTTTCCTTTCATTTTGCGATACTTACGCTCTGTTATTCACAATCAGATACCAATGAAACAAAACCCAAAGAAAAAGTAAAAACAGGATGGACATTTGGAGCTGTACCTGCTATTGCCTTTGATTCGGATATTGGTTTTAAATACGGAGGTGTAGTAAATTTCTTTTATTATGGTGATGGCTCTACCTATCCAAAATATTTACATTCATTATACTTTGAATGGTCAAGGACAACTAAGGGAAGCGGAATTAACCAGTTTACATATGATTCAGAACACCTTATTCCAAATATCAGGGTTTCAGCAGAAGCAAGCTATTTGACCGAACAAGCACTTGATTTTTATGGATTTAATGGGTACAAAGCTTACTATAATCACGATCTTGAAGATGATGAAAGCGAATCATATATATCCAGGATGTATTACAGGATAAACCGTGAGCATTTGCGATTACGTTTGGATTTTCAGGGAAAGATTATTGACAAAAAACTACGATGGCTGACTGGTTTTACGCACAATAACATTGAGATAAGTACTGTTGACATTGATAAACTAAATAAAGGCAAATCAAATGATGAGATGCTACCTGACACAGCACTTCTCTATGACCAGTTTGTTGAATGGGGATTTATACCTGAAGATCAAAAAGATGGAGGAAACTGTAATTTAATAAAAGTCGGGATCATTTATGATACTAGAGATAATGAACCTAATCCTATGAAAGGCATGTGGACTACCCTCCAGTTTGTTATGGCTCCATCTTTTTTAGGGAACAAAGATTGTCCTTTCACAAAAATGGTCGTTACTCATAGACAATATTTTACATTAATCCCCGAAAGGATGAATCTGGCCATGAGAATGAGCTACCAGGATAAAATTACCGGAGAAATGCCGTTTTACATGCTTCCTTTTATTTATAACAGTGCACCATCAATGACCCGCGACGGACTGGGGGGAGCAAAAACCATGCGTGGAATTGTCAGGAACCGCGTTGTAGGAGACGATTATTTGTATGGCAATATTGAATTGAGATATAAACTCATTAAAACGGTTATTTTCAACCAAAACTTTTATCTTGCTTTAAGCGGATTCACTGATTATGGAATGGCTACCGGTGAATATAAAATTGCAGACAATCACCCTTACGCTGCTGCAAATGAATATATTGAGAATGGCTCAACTGAAAGTATCCATTTGAGTTGTGGAGGAGGTCTTCATTTTGCTTTAAACGAGAATTTTATTGTTGCAGTAGATTATGGCCGTGCTCTTGATAAAAGGGATGGAGTAAGTGGATTATATATCAACCTGAATTGGCTGTATTAACTATCTCACAGATATCATTTCAAAAGGTAATCCGAAGGCTTCTTTATATTCTTCCCCTCCTTCCATCATCTCTTCATCATCCACCTCATAAAACCAGATAACATTTACTTTATGCCCTCTATCATGCATATCCTCAAGCAAACGAAAAACATCCAGCAATATTTTTGATGTTGCGGTATTTGCATAGGTAAGCTTGAAAACAAAATCCGTTTGTTCATTTGGTTTTTGAACATAAAAAGTTAACCAATCGATAATATCTTTATAAAAATTGGCAACATCCTCGGGTAAAGATCTTCCTGATATCTCAAAAATATTATTGGCAGGATCAAGACGAACCGTTGGAGTATCATCCGTTCCTTGAATAATCAATGGTTCCATGAAAAATTGATTAAAAATAGCCATACCTGCTAATTTTTGATATTAAGATATTAAGATATTAAAACTTTATTATTCAAATATAGCCTTTTTGAAGTATTAAAAAAATGGTTTATATAGTAATATTTTAAAACTTTTCACCAATTTTAAAACGTTTTGAACAATTTAAGTTCCCATTTCATAAGTGTTCCAGGTCGCATCATGTCGAAAGTCTATGAATAACAAGTACTATAATAAACAGACTTGTAATGAAAGTTTAACATCAATGTTTGGTGAAATTCATTTTTTTTCCTTAATTTTTCCCTTTCAAAAAATTCCTAACCATGCGAAATAGAAACTTTACCCTACAACCTTTAATCGTACTATTGTTAATAATATTCTTAAAGCCTGTTTATAGTCAGGAAGGGAGTCCCTTCATAACTCACTTTAAGCTTGCAAAGAATATGGATACATATAACTGGTCCATATGCCAGGATAATGATGGTTTAATATTGCTTGCCAACCGGAAGGGTATTTACACCTTTGACGATAATGAATGGCAGCATATAGAAACACCATCTGTACCCTATGCAATAAAAAAAGCTCCTGACGGTACTATTTTCGTGGGATGTAAAGATAATTTCGGATATCTTATAAAAGATTCTACTAACCTGTATACCTATTATTCTCTCTCTTCCGGATATGATGATTTAGGCGAAATAACGGAAATTCTCTTTGATGGGGAAAAAATGTTTTTTTACAGCCCGCAACATATAATAAGTATTGATAGTGCTGATTATACAGTATCGAAGGAATGGCTAAGTAATCAATCCAATACCTTCACTGGTATCATAAAAATTCAGAATGATGTATATGTTAATATTATTGGTGCAGGGTTGCATAAGATAGAAAATGATACCATCTGGCCAATAAAAAAAGGAGATCAATTCGCAGATGTTAACATTCTCTTTTATTTACCATATAACAAAAATCAAATACTTTTTGGGACAAGTGACGGAAAATTACTTCTTTTCGATGGCAAGAAGTTTACTCCTTTTAAAATTGAAGATGACGAATATCTCTCTGAGAGTATTCTGTTAAATGGAGCTGAATTCGATGAAAATCGATTTATACTAACAACCCTCGCCGGTGGTTGCTTAATTATTGATAAAAAAACGAAGAAAACACTAAATACCATTAACTTTCAGACTGGCTTGCCCGACGATGAAGTTTATGCCCTTTATGTTGATCTAAACCTTGGCCTATGGGTTACTCACCAGTATGGTATGAGCAGGATAGACACACGTATTCCAATAAAAAATTATGCAGCCTATCCTGGTTTGCCAGCAAACATCAATGCTCTGACATTTTTTAAAGGAACTCTTTATATTGCCTCAAATAGCGGGGTATATCATCTGGAAGAAGTGAGAAACTACCAGGAAATTGAAGTGCTTATTAAAAAACGTACCCCTACCAGCAGGTCATATGACCAGAAGAAGGGCACACAAAAAAGCCAGACAAAAAGTGAAGCTGATGAAGAAAAGAAAGAAGGATTTAAAGTATTTAACATCGGAAAGAAAAAGAAAAGCAAACAACAAGAAGCTATGGCAGATATGAAAAATGCCATATCGAAAATTATTTCATCCGAAGAACAACCGGCAAAACCTCGATATAAAACATCTGTTATAAAGAAAAAAACATATGCTCTGCAGTCTATCAGCCACACCTATAAAAAGGAGGAAGGGCTGGATGAAAAATGCACGCAGCTGTTGCCTTTCGAAAACAAACTTATTATTGCCTCAAATAATGGATTATACCAAATTGAAGAAAATAACGTAAGCCCTATTATAAAAAACGTCTTTGTATCTTCTATTTGTAAATCAAAGAAAGACTCAAACCTTCTATTTATAGGTTCATATGATGGTTTATATATGGCACGACTGTATGAAAAAGGAGAATGGGATTATAAGATTGCCAACAAGGAAATAACAGGACCCATTTACTCCATTGCTGAAGATAAAAATGGGATTTTATGGCTTGGCAGCGAAAACACTGTGTATAAATTACCTGCTGAAAAAGATTTGGAAATAACCGAATTTGAAACATTTTATTTTGAAAGTGATTTTCCGGAAAAGGTCTTAGTAAGAGAGATAGATGGTAAAATTTATTTTTTATTGCTTTCAGGTATATATGCATGGGAAAATGACAGCATGGTTCCTAATACCACACTCGCTGAAAAACTGGTAAGCCCACGCTACTTCTTCCCCAACGAAACCTCAACATGGCTATACGATGATCCGGCATGGTACCTGCTCAACGAAGACAAAAGTGTTACTGATGCATTAAAGTATATATATTTTTTTGATGATATAAGTACAGTTTACCTGGATTCACTTAAAAATGTTTGGGTTATTAATTCCCACAATGAATTATACAAGATAAATGCTGCACAGGCCTCCGAATACAAAACAGCCTTTAACGTGTTTTTCAAGTCAGTGAATAGTAAAGATAATACTCCATTAAAAATTGAAAATCTGGTACTTGATTATAAAAATAATTCCCTTAGCTTTCATTTCTCTGCCCCTCTTTATTTGAAAAAGAACTCAACTGAATATGCATATCTTATTGAAGGTATGATGGATGAATGGTCTCAATGGTCAAAACAACCACTTGTTGATATGCCTTATCTGCCAAATGGAACCTATACTATTAAAATTGTAGCAAAAAATATACTTGGCCAGAAATCTGAAGTACAAGAATTTACTTTCACTGTTGAACCCCCATTCTGGAAAGAATTATGGTTCTATGGGCTTTGTGCCGGAATACTTATCGTTTTGGTTGTTTTTATTATTGTTTTCAGAGAACGTAAACTAAAGAGAGACAAACGAATACTGGAAGAAAAAGTACGGGAAAGAACTGCTGAGGTAGTTAGACAAAAGAACGAAATAGCAGCTCAAAAGAAAGAAATCGAAGACAGCATAATCTATGCAAAACGAATACAAAACGCTATATTGCCTAAAGAAGAGAAGATCAATAAAATGTTACCCGAATATTTTATCCTGTTTAAGCCCAGAGATATAGTAAGTGGCGACTTTTACTGGATAAGTACAAAGGGTGACAAGATCGTGATTGTAGCAGCTGACTGTACCGGACACGGCGTACCAGGAGCATTTATGAGTATGCTGGGAGTTTCATTCTTAAACGAAATTGTAAATAAATCGGATGTTAAAAAAGCCAGTGATGTACTAAACAAACTTCGGGAATCAGTAATATCAACACTTTCGCAGGAAGGCGTCTCAAATGAAGCTAAAGACGGAATGGATATGTCGCTGGGCATACTTGATTTGGCAAAACATGAACTTCAGTTTGCAGGAGCGTATAACCCGCTTTATTTAATCCGAAACGGTGAATTAATAGTAACTGACGCGGACAACATGCCTGTTGCCATCCATGAACGGATGGATGAATTTACCAACCATGTTATAAAATTGGAACAAGGTGATATATTCTACCTGTTTTCAGATGGTTTTGCCGATCAGTTTGGCGGTGACAGTGGTAAAAAATTCCTGAAAGGAAAATTTAAAAAACTACTTGCCGGACTACAGGATAAATCAATGGCCGACCAGAAAAAAATACTGGATGAAACTTTGGAACAATGGAAAGGTAATTATAGCCAGGTGGATGATATTTTGGTAATTGGAGTAAGAGTGTAAATTAGAGTGAGAGAAGAGGAGTTGCAGTTGCAGTTGCAGTGGCAGTGGCAGTAGCAGGAGCTGATCTCCTAGTTTACAACTTTGGTAGATGAATGGAAGAAGTTATATGATAGAAAAACAATATAATCAGGACAAGTGCTTTATATGGATTCTTTAATCCTGTACCAATACCTGTATTCTTCCTTAAATCCAATTTTTTTATATAATCTAACGGCAGAGGCATTGTTTGTAAATACCTGCAGATAACCAAATTCTGCAGCTCTTATCCTGCCCCATTTTAATAGATTGGTAACAATTAAAAGACCAAATCCATTATTGCGGTATTGCGAATCTACAGCAATATCAAACAATCCAATATACTTATCTTCCAGTACTCCTAAACCACATCCTATTATTTTACTTTCCTGTTTAACTGTCAATACACATTTAGGCAATGAAATCTTATCAATAATTTTCCTTAAAACGCTCTTATCGGATGGGGCCATTCCAAACATTTCAACATTGCGTTCCATCCAAATATCATCCACATTATCCTGTATATCTACATTCTCATCTATTTTAACATCAAACTTTTCAAGGTCAATTACCTGAGCTGAAGCTATTGAACTTTTAGTATATCCGAGTGATTCAAGTATAGTATCGATATCACCCGGTTGTGTTTTTGCATTAATCTTAAAACAAACGGGGATGTTTTTGGTATGATAGACTTTTTCGCAATAATCGATTTTCTCATGAATATCCAATTGGGAAGTATTTAGCGGATTTATGGAATTAGAACGTCTGTTTACCCCATCCGCGAACCGAAGCACCCATCCGTCATAATGAATGGTTTCAAAGGCAGGCCAGGCATTCATAGTTAGTTGCTCATATTTTTGAATCATATAATTATCTTAATTTTCTACTAAAGATATAAATATCCATACCTATCCAACCTTTTATGATCTATTCAGTTCATTGAATTAAACATGCTATATCACTTTAAAGATCAGATCTTGGGGAAGTAATGATCAATCATTTTCCCTGCCTCATTTAACCATTCCTGTCTTTGCTTCAGGTCACTTGTTACAACAATTCTGAACATCCTCCGGTCAAATTGTTTTATTCCACAAAGATCGAAAATACAGTTTTTCCAAATTGTCTCAAGCGGATCTTTAAATACTTCGTTTTCTCTTTTCTCACTAGTATTTGAAGTATTGAATACTATTGCAGTTTTAGCCTTTAGCAGACCAACCGGCACTCCTTCTCCCTTATCCCCATCAAGAAATTCGTATGCCACACCGGGACGTATCACCCTGTCAATCCATCCCTTCATTATGGCGGGCGGCTGTCCCCACCAATTGGGATGAATAATAATGATTCCATCACATAGTACCAAATCTTCACAATGTCTCAGAATTATTTTGTCTACTACCCCGTTCCTAGGTATCTCTTCTTTTATAATTACAGGATCAAAACCTTCATCGTACAAATCATGATACAATGCCTTATGCCCATTTGCATTAAGTTTTTTAATGCAGGTTTTTGCTATGGCATGGTTAAAACTGTTCTTGTCGGGATGGGCCAGGATAATTAATAGATTCATTGTACTTTTTTAATACTTATGTTTCAAACATAGGTTATTAAAACTATTAAAACAACTTTCTGATCATCATTTTTTATTTCCGTTTGTCAGAAAAAATTAACAGTTCTTTTATTTGGCTCTCAGCTTCATGAATAAAATCTGAATATGAATCTGGTATTCTCCTGTTAATATAAAATAACAGCAATCCAACTACTATATATTTAAGTTGTAACTTTATTTTTGCAGACCTTTTATTTGACACGAGTTTATGAGTAATACAAAATTTCCAATCCTTTTCACATGCCTTATCCAACGAATTACCAATCAATTCTATTGTTGTTTGTTTATTTCCAAAATCACCTACCCTGGTTAAAAAGAACAAATCGAAAATACCGGGATATTCTGTGAAATATCTTACATAGGCCAAAACTGTTGCCATTAATTTATCCAATCCATTGCGTTCATTTTTAGTACGATTTTCGATGAACAATATACATTCCTCCTGAAAATCAGCCACACATAAAAAAATCAAATCGTTTATATCCTCAAAATAATTATATAAAGTTGCATAGGAATAACCCGCCTGGTCTGCAACATTCCTTACACTAATTCCCTGAATGCCTTCACCTCTCAAAATATCTTTTGCAGCCTGAATGAAATATCCTTTCATCCGCTTTTCCTGTATCTCTTTATTTTTCATAAAAATCAAATAATATTAACAATGTAAATATAATTAACATTATTAATATTTCAAATATATGTTAATTTTTTTATAAAAATAATAAGATGATCAAATAGAAATCCTGGAAAAATAGAAATCAAAAGATTTACATCCTGTGTATTCCAGGCGCTTTTTCCCCGGTCTACGAATTTTTTATTTCAGTTTCTACTAGTGTTATGACATTTTGCTTATTTCTTCATCCCATACCTATCAATTAAATACACAAGGCTCGCAATAGAAGCTGTTCCGTATTGCATCTCCCTTCTTCCCACCATAGCCGGTGTGTCATTTTCGCAGTGGTGGATCTCAAAATAGCGCTGGCTGTTCGTCATCAGGCCGATGAGCGGCACATTGTATTTTGCCAGCCGTTGAATATCGACACCTGCGAAACCTTGTATGATTATATTGATACCATAAGGACGTAACTTCTCTGCGAATTGTCGTACAATATCCACAATTGAATCCGGAGCATCCACTGCAAACCCGACCGGCAAGAAACCCCCTGCATCCGATTCTATAGCAGCAATGTGTTTTATGTTTTCCTCTCCGGTATACTTTGCATATATATCGGCTCCCGACTGGTTTATCTCTTCATCCATATATAAAACCAAGCGTATGGTATGATCCGGTTTTATATTCAGTTCATTAAATATTCTTAAAACATCAATCATTTGTTCGCAACCTACCCCGTCATCATGTGCCCCTTGTGTGTTGTACCATGCATCCATATGAGCACCAATTAGTATTACTTGGTCAGGATATTTACTGCCTTTAATTTCAGCAATAAGATTGCAGGTTTCTATTGAGTCAGTAATTTCTGTGCTACATTTCATCCAAAGCTTAGTGTGGGCATTTTCTTTTGCAATTCGGCTCAACTTCTCAGCATCATTTGTACTCACAGAGAGAATAGGTATCTTTGGAATGGTATCGGCGTACCTGCATACCCCGGTATGTGGAAAATCGTCCAGTTCAGTGGCAAGTGATCTGATAATTACCCCTTTTGCGCCATGCTGCGAAGCTATGATTGGGCCGTATGATCTCTGGTCTATTGCTCCCCTGTAAGCCAGAAAAGTATTCAACTGTGTATTATCCATTGGCCGGTTAAAGAATACAATTTTATCTTTTACAACCTCAGAACCCAAACTATCCAGTTCAGCCAACGAAAACACTTCAAGTACTTCTCCAGCTATCCCTGCATTTACTGTACTTATTGACTTTCCAAGTGTTGCCACATTCAGAGTATCGCGTTTCCCTTTATATATCACAACAGCCTTTCCCGGAGGTAGACAATGCCAGTATTCGGTATAGTATATTTGCCTGAAAAGCGTATCAACATTAATAGTACTTAATTGACCGGTTAATATCTCAACTGCTTTTTCAGCTTCAGGACTACACACCATCCTGCCCTTTGCTTTTTCGCAAAGCTCTTTCAGGTTGGTGTAAGCAACCCTGCTGCTTAATGCATTTTTATAAATATTGGAAATTATAACCAACTCATCATTCTGTGCATCAACAGGGTAAATATAACATGAAAGAAGGACAAAGATCACTAATTTTTTCATTATCTCTTTAATCATAATTCGCAAATGATAATTCATTTTTTGAGAATACTAAAGTATTAAATTAATTCTACTTTGACAAGTTTAAATTGTTAATAAAACCCTTGAAAATCTTCGATTTTCAAGGGCATCGAAAAACATAATTTTCG